>NZ_JBJXIB010000014.1:0-62515 GCF_046115965.1 Janthinobacterium sp. CG_23.3
CCAATTTGCTGGTGGACGTGGCGGCGCTGATGGAGCGCGACCTGGACAGGGTCGCGCGGTAGGTGCGCAGGGCTCCGGCGTTGAAACAATCAAAAACAAGGGCGTAACGCCGGGGTCGGACCCGAAGGTCCGACCCCGGCTCTTTGCTTTGGCTTGCGTTTCAGCGGCGCCGGCGCGCTTCTATCCAACTCAGTGGGCGACGACGACTTTCACTTTGGCGTCGCGCAGCACCTGCACCATGCGCGGCGGCGGTTCGGCGTCGGTAAACAGCACGCCGATCTGCGACAGGTCGGCCATGCGCACCAGCGCCTTACGGCCGAATTTGTCGTGGTCGGCCACCAGCCACACTTCGCGCGACTGTTCGATGATCGCCTGCGCCACCTTCACTTCGCGCGCGTCGAAGTCGCGCAGGCTGCCGTCCTCGTCGATGCTGGAGATGCCGATGATGCCGATGTCGACCTTGAACTGGCGGATGAAGTCGATGGTCGCCTCGCCGACGATGCCGCGGTCGCGCCCGCGCACCACGCCGCCGGCGACGATCACTTCGCAGTCGGCGTTGTCGGCCAGGATCGCCGCCACGTTCAGGTTGTTGGTCACCACGTGCAAGCCCTTGTGGTGGGCCAGCGCGCGCGCCACCTCCTCGGTGGTGGTGCCGATGTTGATCAACAGCGAGCAGCCGTTCGGCACGAACTCGGCGACCGCGCCGGCGATGCGCCGCTTCGCTTCGCTGTTGAGCGTCTGGCGCTGGCTGTAGTCGATGTTCTCGACCGACGAGGGCAGGCCGACGCCGCCGTGGTAGCGCGCCAGCAGCTTCGCCTCTTCCATCTGCTTGACGTCGCGCCGCACCGTTTGCGGCGTCACGTCCAGTTGCTGCGCCAGCTCCTCGACGGACATCGTCACTTTCTGGCGTACCGCTTCGAGTAGTCTCCGTTGGCGGGGATTGAGTGTCATATTTTTATCACTTTTCTTCTGTGGAACCACAAACGAACAAAAACGAACAAGAAATTATAAGAATATGTTGCTACTCTTTCGTATTTTGTCGTATCTTATGCTCTGTATCTTAACCAGAGTAGCGCGCCCTGCATAGTCCCCTTATGCACGCACTGCACAACAAACTCCTTGATTCGGGAATGAGATGGCTTCAGCGCAGCACAATATCGATTGCGACGTCCTGGTGGTGGGCGGCGGCATCAACGGCGCCGGTATCGCGCGCGACGCCGCCGGCCGCGGACTGTCGGTGGTTTTGTGCGAGAAGGACGACCTGGCGTCGCACACCTCGTCCGCCTCCACCAAGCTGATCCACGGTGGCTTGCGCTACCTGGAATACTATGAATTCAATCTGGTGCGCAAGGCGCTGATCGAACGCGAAGTGTTGCTGCGCTCGGCGCCGCACATTATGTGGCCTTTGCGCTTCGTGATGCCGCACGCCAAGGGCCAGCGCCCGGCGCTGCTGATACGCGCCGGCCTGTTCCTGTACGACTTCCTGGCCAAGCGCGAAATTTTGCCCGGCTCGCGCGGCGTCAACCTGAAAACCCACGCGGCCGGCAAGCCGCTCAAGCCCGAGTTCACCCGCGGCTTCGTGTACTCCGACGGCTGGGTCGACGACGCCCGCCTGGTGGTGCTGAACGCGATGGACGCCAAGGAGAAGGGCGCCAGCGTCTTCACGCAGACCAGCTGCGCCAGCGTCGAGCGCCATGCCGACAAGTGGCACGCCAAGCTGGTGCGCAAGGACGGCGGGGAAATCAGCGTCAAGGCGCGTTGCATGGTCAACGCCACCGGCCCCTGGACCGCCGACTTCCTGCAAACGGCCGCGCCTGAGGCGAAGGGCAAGAGCCTGCGCCTGATCAAGGGCAGCCACATCGTCGTCAAGCGCCTGTTCGAGCATGACAACGCGTATATCTTCCAGCATCCGGACGGGCGCATCGTCTTCGCCATTCCGTACGAGCAGGATTTCACGCTGATCGGCACCACCGACCTAGATTACAAGGGCGACACCAACAAGGTCGCCATCGACCAGGACGAAATCAATTACCTGTGCGAGCTGTCGAGCTATTACTTCAGCAAACCGATCAAGCCGGCCGACGTGGTCTGGACCTACTCGGGCGTGCGCCCGCTGGTCGAGGACGAGGCGGCCGACGCCAAAGCGGTGACGCGCGACTACCGCTTCGAGCTGGACCAGAACGGCCCCGCGCTGCTGAGCATTTTCGGCGGTAAGATCACGACCTTCCGCAAGCTCGCCGAAGAAGCCGTCGACCTGATCGCGCCGGTGCTGAAGAACCAGCACGGCAGTTGGACCGAAACGGCTTGCCTGCCCGGCGGCGACGTGTTCGGCCCGACGCCGCAGAACCGCTCGGTGCTGGAATTCAGCCAGTTCGTGCACGGCTTGCAACAACAGTACGCCTGGCTGGCGCCGAAGGTGGTGGCGCGTTACGCGCGCGCCTACGGCACCCGTATCCACGCCATGCTGGCCCGGCGCGCGCGGCTGGCCGACATGGGCGAGGAAATCGCCGCCGGCCTGTACGCGGCCGAGGTCGAGTACTTGCGCACACATGAATGGGCCGGCAGCGCCAAGGATATTCTATGGCGCCGTTCCAAGCTGGGGCTGCATTTGCCCGCGGACACCGCCGTCAAACTCGATGCATGGTTGGCAGCGAATCGCGGATAGGCGATCAGCTGGTTTTGACGTGTTGGGCAGTGCGATCGCGATCCATATCAGAGAGCGCGGCGGAATCAAGAGAGAAACAATCAAGGAGGAGGACCAAGTGCAACTCGTACTGGAAAATATCAGCAGCAAATATGGTGCTGAAGACCATTTGTACCCGATGTCGCTATCGTTGGTGCCCGGCGCGATCAACGTGCTGCTGGGCACCACCAAGGCCGGCAAAACCAGCCTGATGCGCGTCATGGCGGGGCTGGACCGGCCCAGCGCCGGCAAAGTGCTGGTCGACGGGCGCGACGTCACCGGTGTGTCGGTCAGCAAACGCAACCTGGCGATGGTGTACCAACAGTTCATCAACTACCCGGCGTTCAGCGTGTACGACAACATCGCCTCGCCGCTGCGCATCCGCAAGGTGCCGGAGGCGCAGATCCGTCCGCGCGTGCTGGACCTGGCCGAGCGCCTGCACATCACGCCGTACCTGCAACGCACCCCCGGCGAACTGTCCGGCGGCCAGCAGCAGCGCTGCGCGCTGGGGCGCGCGCTGATCAAGGACGCCGACCTGTTGCTGCTCGACGAGCCGCTGGTCAACCTCGACTACAAGCTGCGCGAGGAATTGCGCCGCGAGCTGACCGACCTGTTCTCGGACGGCAAGACCACGGTGGTCTACGCCACCACGGAACCGCTGGAAGCGCTGCAACTTGGCGGTTACGTCTCGGTGCTGCACGAAGGGCGCCTGCTGCAACAAGGCCGCACGCTGGACGTGTTCAACGCGCCCAACTCGGTGCAGGTCGCGCGCACCTTCAGCGATCCACCGATCAACCTGATGCGCTGCAAGATCGACGCCGCCGGCGTCGCCCACCTCGGCTCCGGCCTGTCGATTCCGCTGAGCGCCGAACAGCGCCAGGCGGCCGGCAAGCACGCCGAGGTCACGCTCGGCCTGCGCGCCCACAGCCTGCACCTGGTGCCCCGTTCGCCTTCCGAATTCGCCATCGAGACCCAGGTCGACCTGGCCGAAATCGGCGGCTCGGAAACCTATGTGCACGCGCGCCGCGGCGACATCGCCCTGGTGGCGCAGTTGAACGGCGTGCACAACCTGGAGATCGGCTCGGTCTGCAATATGTACTGCAAGCCGGAAGCCCTGTTTGTTTTCAGTCCCGACGGCGCCTTGTTGTTCGCGCCCTCGCTGCCATTTTCCGGAGCATAAGCATGGCCCGCATTGAATTGATCGATCTGGCGCACGCCTATAAACCGAACCCGACCGAGCCGACCGACTACGCGTTGCGGCCGATGACCAAGACCTGGGACGACGGCGGCGCCTACGCCTTGCTGGGGCCTTCCGGCTGCGGCAAGACGACGCTGCTCAACATCATCTCCGGCCTGGTCAAACCTTCGCACGGCAAGGTGCTGTTCGACGGCAGGGACGTGACGCAGTTGCCGACCGAGGCGCGCAACATCGCCCAGGTGTTCCAGTTCCCGGTGATCTACGACACCATGACCGTCTACGACAACCTGGCCTTCCCGCTGCGCAACCGCGGCTGGAAAGAGCAGGACATCCGCAAGCGCGTCGAGCAGGTTGCGCAGATGCTGGAAATGATGGGCGAACTGAAACACCGCGCCAGCGGCTTGTCGGTCGACGCCAAGCAAAAGATTTCGCTGGGCCGCGGCCTGGTGCGTCCCGACGTCGCCGCCGTGCTGTTCGACGAGCCGCTGACGGTGATCGACCCGCATCTGAAATGGTTGTTGCGCCGCAAGCTCAAGGAAATCCACCACGAGTTGAAGTTGTCGCTGATCTACGTCACCCACGACCAGGTCGAGGCGCTGACCTTCGCCGACCAGGTGGTTGTCATGACCCAGGGCGAAGTGGTGCAGACCGGCAGCGCCCAGGCGCTGTTCGAGGAACCCGAGCACACCTTCGTCGGCTACTTCATCGGCAACCCCGGCATGAATTTGCTGAACTGCTCGGTGCAGGACGGCGCCATCCGCGTCGCCGACCACAGCATGCCGCTGTCGGACAAGGCCAAGGCCGCGCTGGCCGGCGCCACCGGCAAGATCACGCTGGGCGTGCGCCCGGAATTCGTCGAATGCCTGTCGGCGCCGCAAGCGGACGCGGTGCCGGCAACGGTGGTGGCGGTGCGCAATATGGGCACCCACTTCCTGGCCGAGTTCCGCCTGGGCGTGAACACGGTGGCGGCGAAGGTGCGCGTCATCGACGCCGTCGCCGGCGGCCAGGTCTGGTTGCGCTTCCCGCAAGAGCGGACCCTGTACTACGTCAACGATAAACGGGTGGCCTAATGAAAAAAACATATAACAACCGGGCCTGGTTTCTGATTCTGCCCGTCATCATCTGCGTCGCCTTTTCGGCCATCCTGCCGTTGATGACGGTGGTGAACTACTCGGTCCAGGACATCCTGAGCCCGACCCAGAAGGTATTCGTCGGCACCGAATGGTTCCGCATGGTGCTGCTCGACGCCGACCTGCACGGCGCGCTGATCCGCCAACTGGTGTTCTCGCTGTCGGTGCTGGCGATCCAGATTCCGCTGGGCATCCTGATCGCCCTGTGCATGCCGGCGCACGGCTGGAAGGCGTCGATGGCGCTGGTGCTGATCGCGCTGCCGCTGCTGATCCCATGGAACGTGGTCGGCACCATCTGGCAGATTTTCGGCCGCGGCGACATTGGCCTGATGGGTTACAGCCTGAACTCGCTGGGCATCAACTACAACTACAGCGGCAGCGCCACCGACGCCTGGCTCACCGTGATGCTGATGGACATCTGGCATTGGACGCCGCTGGTGGCCCTGCTCGGTTACGCCGGCCTGCGCGCGATTCCCGACGCCTACTACCAGGCGGCGCGTATCGACGGCGCCTCGCGTATCGCGGTGTTCCGCTATATCCAGTTGCCGAAGATGCGCAACGTCTTGATGATCGCGGTGTTGCTGCGCTTCATGGACAGCTTCATGATCTACACCGAGCCGTTCGTGCTGACCGGCGGCGGACCGGGTAACGCGACAACTTTCCTGTCGCAATACCTGACGCAAAAAGCCGTTGGCCAGTTTGACTTGGGACCCGCGTCGGCGTTCTCGCTGATCTACTTCCTGATTATCCTGCTGTTCTGTTTTGTCCTGTACACCTGGATGCAGCGTGTCGGCACCGGAGACGAAAAATGATGAATAAACGTATTGCCGGGCCTTTGCTGGTGGCCTTCCTGCTACTGTCGCTGTTGCCGATTTACTGGATGCTGAACATGTCGCTGAAGACCAACGAGGAAATCGTTGGCACCCTCAGCCTGTGGCCGCGGCACTTGACGTTCGACAACTACAAGACCATCTTCACCGACGCCTCGTGGTACAGCGGCTATATCAACTCGATGATATACGTCGCCATGAACATGCTGTTCTCGGTGGCGGTGGCCTTGCCGGCGGCGTACGCGTTTTCGCGCTACTCCTTCATCGGCGACAAACACCTGTTCTTCTGGTTGCTGACCAACCGCATGACGCCGCCGGCGGTGTTCCTGCTGCCGTTCTTCCAGTTGTACTCGTCGGTGGGCCTGATGGACACCCACCTGGCCGTGGCGCTGGCGCACATGGTCTTCAACGTGCCGCTGGCGGTGTGGATACTGGAGGGCTTCATGTCCGGCATTCCGAAGGAAATCGACGAGACGGCGTATATCGACGGCTACAGCTTCCCGAAATTCTTCGTCAAGATCTTCCTGCCGATGATCAAGTCCGGCGTTGGCGTGACGGCGTTCTTCTGCTTCATGTTCAGCTGGGTTGAACTGCTGCTGGCGCGCACCCTGACCTCGGTCAACGCCAAACCGATCGCCGCGACGATGACGCGGACCGTGTCGGCGGCGGGGATGGACTGGGGCGTGTTGGCCGCGGCCGGCGTGCTGACAATTGTTCCGGGTGCGTTGGTGATCTGGTTTGTTCGGCATCACATTGCCAAAGGTTTCGCGATGGGAAGGGTATAAAAAATGGAAAATACGGAAAGCCTGTTTGCGTGGATGAACTGGACCCCGCCGGTGGCGATTTTCTTCGTCGCGATTGTGACGATGTTGATCGGCATGACGCTGTGGCAGATCAAATCGCCGAGTATCGAGCGCAAGGGGTTTTTGCCTATGCCGACGACGCGCGGCGACCGCTTATTCATTAGCTTGTTGACGGCGGCGTATGTTAATCTCGCTTGGGCCGCTTTCACTACCCCGGAGATTCCGCAAGCGATCGGCGCCGGAGTGAGTTTTGTTGTGTTGTTGGTGGTAATGCGTTGGGGTTAAATCGTTGGGATGTTCGAACTATAAAAAGGAGATTGAAGATGAAATTGAAATTCACGGCCCTCGCGGCTGCCGCGATGCTGGTGTCGGGCGCATCTTTGGCCGACACCAAGTCGGCTGAAACCTGGGTCAACAAAGAGTTTCAACCGTCCAGCCTGAGCAAGGCGCAGCAGATGGAAGAAATGAAGTGGTTTATCGAAGCCGCCGACAAGTTGAAGAAAAAAGGCATCAAGGAAATCAGCGTGGTGTCGGAAACCATCGACACCCACGTCTACGAATCGAAGACCCTGGCCAAGGCGTTTGAAGAAATCACCGGTATCAAGGTCAAGCACGACATTATCCAGGAAGGCGACGTCGTCGAGAAACTGCAGACCTCGATGCAATCGGGTAAAAGCATTTACGACGGCTGGGTTTCGGACTCCGATTTGATCGGTACCCATTATCGCTACGGCGCCATTGAGCCGCTGTCCGATTACATGAAAGCGGCCGGCAAGGATTACACCAATCCGGGCCTGGATTTGAAGGATTTCATCGGCACCAGCTTCACCACGGCGCCGGACGGCAAGCTGTACCAGCTGCCCGACCAGCAATTCGCCAACGTTTACTGGTTCCGCGCCGACTGGTTCGCGCGCAAGGACCTGCAAACCAAGTTCAAGGCCAAATACGGCTACGACCTGGGCGTGCCGCAGAACTGGTCGGCCTATGAGGACATCGCCGCCTTCTTCACCAACGACGTCAAGGAAATCGACGGCAAGAAGGTGTTCGGCCACATGGATTATGGCAAAAAAGACCCGTCGCTGGGCTGGCGCTTCACCGATGCCTGGTTGTCGATGGCCGGTGCCGCCGACAAGGGTATCCCGAACGGCCTGCCGGTCGACGAGTGGGGCATCCGCGTCGCCGCCGACAAGTGCACGCCGGTGGGCGCCTCGGTCTCGCGCGGTGGCGCCACCAATTCGCCGGCCGCCGTCTACGCGCTGACCAAGTACGTCGACTGGATGAAGAAGTTCGCGCCGCCGCAGGCGAACGGCATGAACTTCTCCGAATCCGGCCCGGTGCCGGCGCAGGGCGAAATCGCCCAGCAGATCTTCTGGTACACCGCGTTCACCGCCGGCATGATGAAACCGGGCCTGCCGGTGATGAACAAGGACGGCACGCCGAAATGGCGCATGGCGCCGTCGCCGCACGGTCCCTACTGGAAAGAGGGCATGCAGAACGGGTACCAGGACGTCGGTTCCTGGACCTTCTTCAAGTCCACCCCGGACGACCGCAAGGCGGCGGCCTGGCTGTACGCGCAGTTCGTGACCTCGAAAACGGTGTCGCTGAAGAAATCGATCGTCGGCCTGACGTTTATCCGCGAATCCGATATCAAGCACGACTACTTCACCAAGCACGCCAACGAATACGGCGGCCTGATCGAGTTCTACCGCAGCCCCGCGCGCGTGGCGTGGACGCCGACCGGCACCAACGTGCCGGACTATCCGAAGCTGGCGCAGTTGTGGTGGAAAAACGTGGCCCAGGCCGTGACCGGTGAGAAAACGCCGCAACTGGCGATGGACAACCTGGCCGAGGAAATGGACCAAGTGATGTCGCGCCTGGAGCGCGCCGGCATGAAAGCCTGCGCACCGAAGCTGAACCCGAAAGGCGACCCTAACAAGTACCTGTCGGACACGGCCGCGCCGTGGAAGAAGCTGGCGAACGAAAAACCGAAGGGCGAAACCATCGCCTACGACAAGCTGCTGCAGGCTTGGAAGGAAGGCCGCGTCAAGTAAGAGCTGTGGCAAGCCGCGGCACGCCGCGGGTCCAAACAGCGCATTCCGCTTGCCGGGAAGGTATCATCGGTTCGTCCTGGGCCGACCGATGCCTTCCCGTTTTCATATCGTCTTCAAACATGACCAAATACATTCTCGCCCTGGACCAGGGCACGACCAGTTCGCGCGCCATCCTGTTCGACCACGCGGGCCATCCGCACGCGAGCGCACAGAAGGAATTCCGCCAGATCTTCCCGCAGCCGGGCTGGGTCGAGCACGACGCCAACGAGATCTGGGAATCGCAGATCGGCGTGGTGCACCAGTTGCTGCGCGAGAGCGGCGTCGGCGTCGCCGACATCGCCGCCATCGGCGTGACCAACCAGCGCGAAACCACGGTGCTGTGGGACCGCGCCAGCGGCGAGCCGGTGGCCAACGCCATCGTCTGGCAAGACCGGCGCAACGCCGCCTTCTGCGAACAGTTGCAGGAGCAGGGCAAGGCCGGGCTGTTCCAGGACAAGACCGGGCTGGTGCTGGACGCCTACTTCTCCGGCACCAAGCTGAAATGGCTGCTCGACAACGTGCCGCGGGCGCGCGAACGCGCCGAGCGCGGCGAGCTGGCATTCGGCACCATCGACACCTGGCTGATCTACAAGATGAGCGGTGAACACATCACCGACCCGAGCAACGCGGCGCGCACCATGCTGTTCAACATCCACACGTTGCAATGGGATGAGGAATTGCTGGCGCTGCTGGACATTCCCGCCTCGCTGCTGCCGGCCATCGTGCCCAGCAGCGGCGTGGCGGCGCACACCCGCGCCGAGCTGCTGGGCGCGCCGCTGCCGATCGCCGGCATCGCCGGCGACCAGCAGGCGGCCACCTTCGGCCAGGTCTGCTTGAAGCCGGGCATGGCGAAAAACACCTTCGGCACCGGCTGCTTCATGCTGATGAACGTCGGCAAGCAGCCGATCGCCTCGAAAAACCGCCTGCTGATGACCATCGGCTGGAGCCTGGGGCAGGGCGCCGCCGCGTCCACCGATTATTTGTTGGAGGGCAGCGCCTTCGTCGCCGGCGCCGCCGTGCAGTGGATGCGCGACGGCCTGGGCATCATCCGCGACTCGTCCGAGGTCGAGGCGCTGGCCACCAGCGTGCCCGACACCGGCGGCATGGTCTTCGTGCCGGCCTTCGCCGGCCTGGGCGCGCCGTATTGGGACCCGTACGCCCGCGGCACGCTGGTCGGCATCACGCGCGGCACCACGCGCGCGCACATCGCCCGCGCCGCGCTGGAAGGCGTGGCCTACCAGAACGTCGACGTGCTGAGCGCGATGCAGAAGGACGCCGCCATTCCGCTGACCGAACTGCGGGTTGACGGCGGCGGCGCCCGCAACGACATGATGATGCAGTTCCAGGCAGACATCCTCGACGTGCCGGTGGTGCGTCCGGTGGTGACGGAGACGACGGCGCTGGGCGCGGCCTATCTGGCCGGCCTGGCCGTGGGCTTCTGGGCGTCGCTGGAGGAAATCTCCTCGCAGTGGAAGATGGCGCGCCGCTTCGAGCCGAACATGGCCGCCGACGAGCGCCTGAGCCGCTTGCACAAGTGGCAAAGCGCGGTCGACCGTTCGCGCGACTGGAGCGAGTAAGCTTGTTAGCGCGATTTGCCTAGCGCGGCTTAGCCGCCCGACAACGTTGGCCCGGAGCGGCGCGACCCGCTTCGGCCAACATTGCCCGATTACGCAGCGCTCATCCGACCGACGCCACGTTCAGTGGACGGCATCGTCGCCGGACCCCGGTTCTGCGCCGGTGGTTTTTTTGGCGCGCCCGCTTAACCGCGGTAGCGGTGAACCCGGTATTTCTTGACCACGCCGTCCGGGCGGAACAGCACGATCACTTCGCGTCGATGCGCCGGGCCGAAGAGCGCCGTGCGGCCGATCAGGGGCAGGTAGCGCGCCAGGCCGGCATCCTCCTCCTTGTTCTTGTAGACCCAGACGTCGTAGCCGCTGTCGAGGCTGATCGCGGTGGCCTGGCCTAGCGCGGTGTCCAACTCGGTCTTGGTGGTTTTGCCGACGGTGATGCTGTGCTCCGGCGCCTCGGCCCGGCGCGCCGCGCTGGCATGCTGCCAGGTCGCGGCGCAGCCCGCGATGGCCAGCGCGGCCAGGCAGCCCAGGGCGATTTTTGCGATCATTTTCATCAAGATGTGCTCCGCTTATGCATCGTTCGAGTCTGCGGCCGGGCCCGCCTGGCGCGTCGCAAGCGCGGGGGTATGGTCAGGCCGGGACTGGAATCGGTGCGCGGCCTTGATATCGGGGCCTAGTGTCGCCAATTCCCAGCGAAAGCACGATCTATTTGTCGGAAGGCGCGTTATGCGGACCGCAAGGTATCGGTAAACGGTACTTTTGCCGTTTCGATACGCCCGGGCCCGGCCCGCCGCGGCGAAATCCTTCCGTGCGGTAAATCATGGCTGGATTCTGATACCATGAATAGGAATCCGCCCGGTGAGGGGCGGGCGTTTTCCGATGGGGCTGTTTGGATGGCGACAGGGCGGCACGGCAGGCAACAACGATCGGGCGGGCGCGGGCGCCGGCCGCGCGCGGCGGCGTTCGGCGACGTCGCCTCCTACGACTCGATAGCGCGCTTCAAGCGCCTGTTCGAAGGCCACCCCTATCCGATGTGGGTGTATGACCTGGAAACGCTGCGCTTTCAGGTCGTCAACGCCGCCGCGGTTAGCCACTACGGTTACACCGAGGCGGAGTTCCTGCAAATGACGATCAAGGACATCCGCCCGTCCGAGGAGCTGGAACGGCTGGCCGGCGACCTGGCGGCGTCCTCGCCGACGCGGCCGCACCACTCGAGCCAGTGGACCCATGTCAAGAAGGACGGCAGCCGCATCGCCGTCGACATTTCCTCGCACGCGGTGACGATTGCCGGCAGGGCGTCGCGCTTCGTGTTCGTGCACGACATGACCGAGCGCAACCGCTCCTTGCTGGCGCTGCAGTTGCGGGGGCGGGCGATCGAGGCCAGCGTCAACGCCATCGCCATCACCAGCTACCGCGACGGCGCCGACCTGATCGAGTACGCCAACCCGGCGCTGGCGACGCTGTCCGGCTATGCCGCCGACGAGCTGGTCGGGCGCAACCTGGAATTGCTGCTGGGCCAGGCGCCGGACCCGGACGACCGCGCCGCGCTGCGCGGCGCCCTGCACGCGCAGGGAGAGGTGTCGATGTTGCTGCGCCATTACCACCGGGACGGCACGCTGTTCTGGTGCCAGTTGCACGTGGCGCCGGTGAGCGATGCCGGCGGACGCGTCAGCCACCACGTGTGCGTGTTGAACGACATGACGGCAACCATGCGCTACCAGGCCCAGCTGGAGCACCAGGCCAACCACGACGCCCTGACCGGCATGCCGAACCGCAATTTGCTGGGCGACCGGCTGGCGCAGGCGCTCAGCTACGCGCAACGCTACGGCCACGCGGTGTGGGCGGTGTTCATCGACCTCGACCACTTCAAGCTCATCAACGACAGCCTTGGCCACCAGATGGGCGACCAGTTGCTGCGCGTGGTCGGCGCGCGCCTGCGCGCTTGCCTGCGCGACAGCGACACCGTGGCGCGCCTGGGCGGCGACGAGTTCATGCTGGTCCTGCTCGACACGCCGCAGACGCGCTTGTCGCCGGCCTTGCTGAACAGCGTGCTCGACGCGGTGGCGGCGCCGGTCCGGCTCGGGCAGCACGACGTCACCGTCACCTGCAGCGTCGGCGTCAGCCTGTATCCGCAGGACGGCGCCGACGCCGAATTGCTGCTCAAGCACGCCGACATCGCGATGTACCGCGCCAAGGACGCCGGGCGCAACCAGGTCCAGTTCTACGCGCCGGCGATGCAGGCGCGCATCGCCGAACGCACCTTGATCGAGACGCAGTTGCGCGGCGCGCTGGCGCGCCAGGAATTCAGTCTGCACTACCAGCCGCGGCTGGACTTGCGCAGCGGCCGGGTGGTCGGCATGGAAGCCTTGCTGCGCTGGCAGCATCCGCAACTGGGCATGGTGGCGCCGGCGCGCTTCATCGGCGTGGCCGAGGAAACCGGCCTGATCGTGTCGATCGGCCTATGGGTGCTGCAGAGCGCGTGCGCCCAGAACCGGGCCTGGCAGGACGCCGGCCTGCCGCGCCTGCGGGTGGCGGTGAACCTGTCGGCGCGCCAGTTCCGCGACCCCGGCCTGGCCGACGACGTCGTGCGCGCGCTCGCCGCCAGCGGCCTGGCGGCGCGGTTTCTCGAACTGGAGCTGACCGAAAGCCTGATGATGGACAATATCGACGAGGCGGTGGCGACGCTGGCGCGCCTGAAGGCGCTGGGCGTCGCGCTGTCGATCGACGACTTCGGCACCGGCTACTCCAGCCTGGCCTACCTGAAGCTGTTCCCGCTCGACTACCTGAAAATCGACCAGTCCTTCGTGCGCGACATGCTCGGCGACCCGAGCGGGGCGGCCATCGTGCGCTCGGTGATCGCGCTCGGGCACAGCCTCAATTTCAAGATCATCGCCGAGGGCGTCGAGACGGCGGCGCAACTGGCCTATCTGCGGCGCCACCAGTGCGACGAGATGCAGGGCTACCATTTCAGCCGGCCGCTGCCGGCCGAGCAGCTGGCCGAACTGCTGCGCCGCGAGGGCGCGCCGGCGCCGGATGGGCAGCCGGGCGCGCGCAAGCCGACGTTGCTGCTGCTCGACGACGAGCCGAACGTGCTGTCGGCGCTGGCGCGCCTGTTCCGCGCCGACGGCTACACCATCCTGCGCGCCGACACGCCGCAGCAGGCGTTCGACCTGCTGGCGCTGCACCAGGTCGAGGTGGTGATCAGCGACCAGCGCATGCCGGCGATGAACGGCACCGAATTCTTCAGCCGCGTCAAGAAGATCCACCCGGGCACCATCCGCATCATCCTGTCGGGCTACGCCGACCTCGACTCGGTGCTCAACGCCATCAACCGCGGCGAAATCTACCGTTTCTACACCAAGCCGTGGGACGACGCGGCGCTGCGCGAGAACATCCGCGAGGCGTTCCGCTACCACCAGTTGATCCACGGCGCGCTGCCGGTGGCGTGAACGCGGCGCCGGCTACAGCGCCTCGGTCGACAGCTCCAGCGTTTCCTTGATCTCCTCCATCACCACATAGCTCTTCGACTGCGCCGCGCCGGGCAGTTGCAGCAGCATGTCGCCGAGCAGCTTGCGGTATTCGGCCATCTCGTGGATGCGCGCCTTGATCAGGTAGTCGAAGTCGCCCGACACCAGGTGGCATTCCTGCACCTCGGGAATGCGCAGCACTTCGCGGCGGAACTGTTCGAAGGCCATCGCCGACTTCTGGTTCAGCGTGATCTCGACAAACACCAGCAGCCGCGCCCCCAGTGCGGCGGGCTCGACCTTGGCGTAATATCCGGTAATGACGCCGTCGCGCTCCATGCGCTTGACGCGCTCGATGCAGGGCGTGATCGACAAGCCGACGCGCTCGCCGAGGTCCTTCATCGAAATGCGGCCCTCGCGTTGCAAGATGCGCAGGATGTGGCGGTCGAGCTTGTCGAGGCCGCGCGACGACTCTTTAAGAATTCGCATGATTAATTACTGAATATTCCATTTTATACGTGAACAAATGCTGTTCAATTCCCAATATGATAGCGGTTAATCTGGCAATCTGGTCGAAATTCAAGCGAGGAAATTATGCGTATCGTGATTCTTGGTAGCGGCGTCATCGGTGTTACCACCGCCTATTATCTGGCCAAGCAGGGACACGACGTTACCGTCCTCGACCGCCAACCGGGTCCGGCGCTGGAAACCAGCTTCGCCAACGCCGGGCAAATCTCGCCGGGCTACGCCTCGCCGTGGGCGGCGCCGGGGATTCCGCTGAAAGCCATGAAATGGATGCTGCAGCGCCACTCGCCGTTGGCCGTCGCGCCGGACGGCACGATGTTCCAGTTGCAATGGATGTGGCAGATGTTGCGTAACTGCACACACGAGCGCTACGCGGTCAACAAGGAGCGCATGGTGCGCCTGGCCGAGTACAGCCGCGACTGCTTCAAGACCTTGCGCGCCGAGGCCGGCATCAACTACGAAGGCCGGCAGCAGGGCACGATGCAATTGTTCCGCACTGAAAAACAATTCGCCGACGCCGCCAAGGACATCCAGGTGCTGAAGGACTCCGGCGTGCCGTACGAACTGCTGACGCGCGACGAACTGGCGCGCGCCGAGCCGGCGCTGGGCGCCATCAAACACAAACTGGTGGGCAGCCTGCGCCTGCCGAACGACGAAACCGGCGACTGCCAGCTGTTTACCACCCGCCTGGCGGCGATGGCGGCGGCGCTGGGCGTGAAGTTCCGCTACAACGTCGCCATCGACGGCCTCGACGTGGCCGGCGGCGCCATCGCCGGCGTGCGCTGCGGCGCCGAGGTGGTCAAGGCGGACGCCTACGTCGTCGCCCTGGGCGCCTACTCGACCACCTTGCTCAAGTCGCTGGTGAACATTCCGGTGTATCCGATGAAGGGCTACTCGATCACCGTGCCGATCGTCGACGCCGCGCGCGCGCCGGTGTCGACCATCCTCGACGAGAGCTACAAAATCGCCGTGACGCGCTTCGACGACCGCATCCGCGTCGGCGGCATGGCCGAAATCGCCGGCTTCGACACGCGCCTGAACCCGCGCCGCCGCGCCACGCTGGAAATGGTCGTCAACGACCTGTTCCCCGGCGCCGGCGACACCGCCAAGGCCGAATTCTGGACCGGGCTGCGGCCGATGACGCCGGACGGCACGCCCATCGTCGGGCGCACGCCGCTGCGCAACCTGTACCTGAACACCGGCCACGGCACGCTCGGCTGGACCATGTCGTGCGGTTCGGCGCAAATGCTGGCCGACCTGATCTCGTTGAAACAGCCGGCCATTCGCGCCGACGACCTGTCGGTATCGCGCTACAGCGGCGCGCCGCGGCGGAGCGGCCTGAACCTGGCCGGGGCGTAAACATGGCGCCGAACCCGCACAAGAACCGCAGCGGCGCCATCCTCACCATCGACCTCGACGCGGTGCGCGCCAACTACCGGCTGCTGCGCGCGCGCGCCGCGCCGGCGGCCTGCTCGGCGGTGCTGAAATCGGACGCCTACGGCCTGGGCGCGATTGCCGTCGCCGCCGCGCTGTACGACGAAGGCTGCCGGCACTTTTTCGTCGCCCACCTCGACGAAGGCATCGCGCTGCGCCGCCACGTCGCGGCGGACGCCGCCGTCATCGTGCTGCACGGCCCGCCGGTGGGCACCGACGCCGACTTCACCGCCAACGGCCTGACCCCGGTGCTCAACAGCGTGCAGCAAGTGGCCGGCTGGCGCGCCCACGCCGCGGCGCTGGGGCGCACGCTGGGCGCCCTGATCCAGGTCGACAGCGGCATGTCGCGGATGGGCATGGCGCCGGCCGAAGTGGACGAATGGCTGGCCGACCCGCACTTCCTCGACGGCATCGCACTGGAATACCTGATGAGCCACCTGGCGTGCGCCGACCAGCCGGACAACCCGATGAACGCGCTGCAACTGGCGCGCTTCAACGCGATCCGCGCGCGGGCGCCGGCCTGCCCGGCCAGCTTCGCCAACTCCTCCGGCGTCTTCCTGCCGAAGGCCTACCACTTCGAGCTGGTGCGCCCGGGCGCGGCGCTGTACGGCATCGCCCCGGTGGCCGGCGCGGCCAACCCGATGCGCCCGGTGGTGCGGCTGCAGGGAAAAATCCTGCAAACGCGTACCATCGAACCGGGCGACCACGTCGGCTATAGCCGCCGCTACACCGCCAGCGAAACGCGGCAGGTGGCGACCGTCTCGGTGGGCTACGCCGACGGCTGGATGCGCAGCATGAGCAACAACGGCGTGGCCGTCGTCGACGGCGTGCGCGTGCCGCAGATCGGCGCCATTTCGATGGACAGCATCACCCTCGACGTCAGCGCCATCGCGCGCGAACGCGTCGCCGCGGGCAGCCTGGTCGACCTGATCTGCGCCGAACACCCGGTCGACGCCGTGGCCAGCCTGGCCAACACCATCGGCTACGAAGTGCTGACCAACCTCGGCCGGCGCTACTACCGCGAATACACCGGCGCCTGACGCAACAAGCTTGGGGTCTTGAAATGGCAGGTTTCAGTAAGGAAACCGCCATGCCGAGACCCCGTTGTTGTCATTCTCGATCACCCCTTCTTGAGCCGGCATCCGCACCCCGCTTTAAGCCGGAGTATGGTTTGATCGCACCAATTCCCGGCTTGCCGGCGGCAATGTGGGCGCCCCCGGCCGGGTTGCGCCCGCCGAGCATCCGGCACGGCGTCGATCACTTCGCGCGGCAAGCTCCACATCGACGCCTTGCCCACCATGGATACGCTTGTTGCATCGACACGCGAAAGCCGCCATGTCGAGATCCGCCCCCGGGAGTGTCGCATCGCCATGCTTGCACGGCGGCGCGGCTGCGCCTTGTTTGGCGCCGGTAAGGTGCGGCAGAGGTGATGATTTTGTGCCAATATAGGCGGCACGCCTTGTTTTTCTATACTCATTTTCGGGGATTTCATGAGCCAATTTAATATTGCCGTCGTCGTCGGCAGCCTTCGCCAGGATTCGTTCAACCGCAAGATGGCGGGCGCCATCGCCAAGCTGGCGCCGGCGCATTTTTCGTTCACGCAGGTCGAGATCGGCGATTTGCCCTTGTACAACCAAGACCACGACGGCGCGCCGTCCGAGCAGGTCAAGCGGCTGAAGTCGCAGATCGCCGGCGCCCAGGGCTTGCTGTTCGTCACGCCCGAATATAACCGCTCGATTCCCGGCGTGCTGAAAAACGCCATCGACCACGCGTCGCGTCCGTACGGGCAGAGCGTCTGGGCCGGCAAACCGGCCGGCGTGCTGGGCGTGTCGGTCGGCGCCGCCGGCACCGCGCTGGCGCAGCAGCACTTGCGCAACATCCTCGGCTACCTGGACGTGCCGACGCTGGGCCAGCCGGAAGCCTTTATCCAAGCCAAGGAAGGCTTGTTCGACGAGGCCGGCAACATCGGCCCGGCCAGCCTGGCGTTTCTGCAGGGCTGGATGACGCTGTATGTCGGCTGGGTCGAGAAGCACGCCGTGCCGGCCTGATCGGCATCGGTCCATCCCGGGGAAGCCGCTGAAAAGCGGCTTCTTGCATTGGCGCCCGCACGTCGGTCGAGTTCGCCGCGCAAACTGATCCGGTTTTTTCTCCCGTTTCTGAGTCTGGTATGTCTTTCCGCCTAGCTCTACAGTGGGGGCCTTCAAGTACACGCTTCGCCGGGAAGGTATTATGTTTGGTCTCACAGCGCTCGAACTGGCCCGTATCCAATTCGGCTTCACGATTTCGTTCCACATCGTTTTCCCCGCCATCACCATCGGGCTGGCCAGTTACCTGGCGGTGCTGGAGGCAAGCTGGCTGCGCACGCGCCAGCAGGTCTACCGCGACCTGTACCATTTCTGGTCGAAAATCTTCGCCGTCAACTTCGGCATGGGCGTCGTCTCCGGCCTGGTGATGGCCTACCAGTTCGGCACCAACTGGAGCCAATTTTCACAGTTCGCCGGCAGCATCACCGGCCCCTTGCTGACCTACGAAGTGCTGACCGCCTTCTTTCTCGAAGCCGGCTTCCTGGGCGTGATGCTGTTCGGCTGGAACAAGGTCGGCCCGGCGCTGCACATGATGTCGACGGCGATGGTGGCGCTGGGCACGCTGATTTCGGCCACCTGGATCATCGCCTCGAACAGCTGGATGCACACGCCGCAGGGCCACGCGGTGGTGGACGGTCGCGTCATTCCGGTCGATTGGCTGGCGGTGATCTTCAACCCGTCCTTCCCCTACCGCCTGCTGCACATGAGCGTGGCCGCCTTCCTGGCGACGGCGCTGCTGGTGGTGGCCTCGGCCGCCTGGCATTTGCTGCGCGGCACCGACAACCCGGCCATCCGCAAGATGATGGCGATGGGCCTGTGGCTGGTGCTGATCGTCGCGCCGATCCAGGCCGTCATCGGCGACTTCCACGGCCTGAACACCTTGCAATACCAGCCGGCCAAGATCGCCGCGATGGAAGGGCACTGGCACAACGAGGCCGAGGGCGGCACGCCGCTGATCCTGTTCGGCTGGCCCGACATGGAGCGCGAGGAAACCCGCTTCAAGATCGAGGTGCCGCGCCTGGGCGGCCTGATCCTGGCGCACGACTGGGACGGCAAAGTGCCGGCGCTGAAGGACTTCGCGCCGCGCGACCGCCCCAACGCCACCGTCGTGTTCTGGACCTTCCGCGTGATGGTCGGCCTGGGCGTGCTGATGATCGCGCTCGGCGCCTGGGGCGCGTGGCTGTGGCGCAGCGGCAAGCTGTGGCGCGCGCGCCTGTTCCTGCGCTGCGCCTTGCTGATGGGGCCGGCGGGCGTCGTCGCCATGCTGGCCGGCTGGTTCACCACCGAGATCGGGCGCCAGCCGTGGACCATTTACGGCCTGCTGCGCACGGAAGACGCGGTGTCGGCGCACGGCCCCACCGAGCTGGGCGTGACGCTGGTGCTGTTCGTGCTGATCTACTGCGCGGTGTTCGGCACCGGCATCGGCTACCTGTTCCGTCTGATCCGGGTGGGGCCGAAGCCCAACGAGGGCGGGCGCGTGGACGAGGGCGGCCCCGGCCACGAGCGCACGCCGGCGCGGCCGCTGTCGGCGTCGAGCGACAGCAACACCGGCGACCCCAGCCAACAAGAAGGAGTGAGCTAAATGGGTATCGATCTGGCATTAATCTGGGCGCTCATCATCCTGTTCAGCATCATGATGTACGTGGTGATGGACGGCTTCGACCTGGGTATCGGCATCCTGTACCCGTTTTTCGCCGACAAGGACGAGCGCGACGTGATGATGAACACCGTCGCCCCCGTGTGGGACGGCAACGAAACCTGGCTGGTGCTGGGCGGCGCCGGCCTGATGGCGGCCTTCCCGCAAGCCTACGCGGTGGTGCTGAGCGCCTTCTACCTGCCCCTGATCTTCATGCTGATGGGCCTGATCTTCCGCGGCGTGGCGTTTGAATTCCGCTTCAAGGCACGCGAGCACGAGCGCCACTTCTGGGACAAGGCGTTCATTGGCGGCTCGGTCGCGGCGACGTTTTTCCAGGGCGTCACGCTGGGCGCCTACATCCAGGGCGTGCCGGTGGCCGGGCGGGTGTATGCGGGCGGACCGCTGGACTGGATTTCGCCGTTCTCGATCTTCACCGGCGCCGGGCTGCTGGTCGCCTACGCCTTGCTCGGCAGCACCTGGCTGATTATGAAGACCGACGGCGACTTGCAGCGGCGCGCCTACGCCATCACGCGCAAACTGGTGTGGCTATTGCTGGCGGTGATCGCGGCGATCAGCTTGTGGACGCCGCTGCAGGACGCCGCCATCGCCCGCCGCTGGTTCAGTCTGCCCAATCTGTACTGGTTCGCGCCGGTGCCGCTGCTGGTGCTGGCCAGCGCCTGGCTGCTGCACCGCTCGCTGCGGCTGCGGCAACAGGCGCTGCCGTTCATCTACACGCTGGCGCTGGTGTTTCTAGGCTACAGCGGGCTGGGCATCAGCCTGTGGCCGCACATCATCCCGCCGTCGGTGACGATCTGGCAGGCCGCGTCGCCGCCGCAAAGCCTCGGCTTCACGCTGGTCGGCGCGCTGCTGATCATCCCGATGATCCTGGTCTACACTGGCTGGGCGTACTATGTCTTCCGCGGCAAGGTCAGCCACGGCGAGGGCTACCACTGATGCGGCGCAGCCCGTGGTGGAAACGGCTGGGCTGGCTGATCGTCATCTGGTCGGCCAGCGTGGCGGCGCTGGCGCTGGCCGCGTGGCTGATGCGCCTGCTCATGCGCGGGGCGGGGCTGAGCAATTAGACGAATAGGGTGTGTCCAATACGGGTGGTTCCGAGCGCTTGTTCGGCCTTGCTGGTATCGTCCTTCCTTGCGCCAGTTCCGCACTTGCCTTGAGTCTGGGTTCAGTATCGGTGATCGCAAACGCTTTGCGACTACGCAACGCCAAGTAAGGAATGGATGCGGCACCTGGCCGCGAACAAGACGACAGCATGGAAAGGTAAAAACATTGGATACGCCACATTCTCAACTCAACGGCGGGGCGCCTGTCAACGCGCGGGCTTTGCAGCCCGCGGAGACGCTCAACAGCAGCTGTTTTTGCAGCAGCCTGGATAAGGACGCGCTTCGGCTGGCGCTGTCGGATGACCTCGACTCCCCGGAGCTGTACGAGTTGGTCGAATCTCGATGCCCGTTTTTGTTTTCGTCACGCCCGATATTCGTGTCGGATAGTCAGAGCGCGCGCATCGCCGGGGTCGTTGAAGCGATTGAGTCCGTCATTGCCATGCCGGCCTATCGCGCAAAGGTGCTGGCAGGTGCGCCTGCAATCGCCCGGCACGACCCCGGCGGCGCCAAGGGTGTGTTCTACGGATACGACTTCCATTTGCGCGGCGACGTGTTGGCACTCATCGAGATCAACACCAACGCCGGCGGGGCGATGTTGAACGCCATGATGGCAAAGGCACATCTGTCTTGCTGCCTTAGCGCCCCGGCGCTTGCGGCGGCAATCGCCACAGGCGCCACGCTTGAGGAAAGCATATTCACGATGTTTGAGGCGGAGTGGGGCGCCTCCGCGCGCCAGCGTCCGCTTCGCAGCATCGCCATCGTAGACGAGGCTCCGGAGCAACAGTATCTCTATCCCGAATTCATTCTGTTTCAGCGCCTGTTCGAGCGCCACGGTGTGCGTGCCGTCATCGCAGCGCCCTCGGAGCTGAGCTTCCACGGCGGCGTGCTGCGCCACGGAGAGCTGGAAATTGACTTGCTCTACAACCGGCTCACCGACTTCATGTTGGAATCGTCCGCTTGTGCGTCGCTTCGCGCCGCTTACCTCGACCGCGCGGTCGTGCTGACACCTCATCCGCAGGCGCATGCGCTATGCGCCAACAAGCGAAATTTGGTGTTGCTTTCCGATGAGCTTCAACTAGCGGAGCTGGGCGTGCCCGGCGGCGTGCGAAAAATTTTGCTGGAGAACATCCCGCACACGGAACTGGTCGATGCCGCGAATGCGCAGCGTCTATGGGCGAATCGCCGGCGGCTCTTCTTTAAGCCGCTGGCCGGCTATGGCGGCAAGGCCGCGTACAGGGGCGAGAAGTTGACGAAGCGTGTGTGGGAGGACATTCTTGCCGGCGATTATATTGCGCAACTGCTCGTCCCGCCAGGCGAGCGTGTCAATGGCACCCAAGCCAATCCCGAGCCACTCAAGTTCGACTTGCGCAGCTATGTTTATGACGGCCGGGTGCAATGGACGGCCGCCCGGGTATATCAGGGCCAGACCACGAATTTCCGAACGCCGGGCGGTGGATTCGCGCCGGTCTATAGTTTGGACGACGGGAGCGCGGCCGCTGAAATTGCGTCCATGTCGCTGGATGCGAGCTGCCTGGCTGCCTGCGGCGGCGCTTGTTCGTGATAGCGTAGGCCGATACCCTTGCGCCTGCTTCTTGTTCAGCGCAAGTAGCCCTTGACCTTACCCCGGTGGTAAGGTTTACAGTGTGCTTGTTTACTTCATACTCCATTTCGATGAACCGCATCCTGGTCAGATTAATGCTCTGGTGTTTGCTCGCCGCGCTGCCCTTGCAAGGGTTTGCCGCCGCGCTCAGGATCTGTGGCGACCATGCGGCACCGAAAACGGTGCAGACGCACGAAGCCGGGCACGACCATCACAACGCCGGGTACGACCATCACGAAGCGACCGCGCAACACGCGCACGCCGACACGCCGGTCCAGGGTTGCCTCGACGATTCCAGTTGTAGCGCCTGCGCGGCCTGCTGCGTTGGCGCCTGCGCGCCGCCATCCTGGCCGAGCCTGCCAACAATTCCCCACGGTTCCGCAGCGGTCGCACTGACGCCCGCGCCGCTGGTCTCGGGCTACATCCCCGGCGGCCTGGAACGCCCCCCTCGGCACAGCCACGCCTGAACGCCTGTAGCGCTGCCGCGATAATCTGCCATCGCGCCGGACGCATCGTCTCAATCGCATTCGAGGATTTACCAATGAAATCAATACACTGTCTCGCGCTGTTGGCGTGGGCCTTGCTGCCGCTCGCCGTTTTTGCCGAGCCGGCCAGCGAGCCCGCCGACGCGCTCGCTCCGGTGCCCGCCACGCGCTACGATTCGGTATTTGCGCAGTATCGGCCCGCTACCGAACAGAAAGACTCGCCGGACAAGGTTTGGCGCGCCGTCAACAAGGAAGTCGAGGGCGGCGGCATGGCGCATATGGACCACGCCGCGGCTCCGGCCGCCACACCCGGCAAGGCCGAGTCGAAGCCGGCACCGGCAGCCGCCGACCCGCACGCGGGCCACGACATGCATATGCAACACCAGCAGAAGGGGAAATGAGCATGCCGACTATCCACACAAGACGCCTGACGCCGATGGCGCTGGCTCTGGCGGCGTTGCTACTGAGCGGATGCGCCAGCTTTTCCAAGGACGGCGGGCTCGACTCGATCTCGGCCATGACGCGGGAGCGCACCGGCCAGGCGCTGCCGCGAGCCGGCGCCGACAACGCGCCCGAACTGGCGGCGCTGTTGGCCCAGCCTCTCGACGCCGAGGCCGCCGTGCGCGTGGCGCTGATGAACAACCGCGGCCTGAAAGTGGCGTTGGCCGAGCTGGGCGCGTCCGAGGCCGACTTGGTGCAGGCCGGGCGCATGCGCAATCCCGGCTTGTCGTTCGGCCGCATGCACGGCGGCGGCGAGAGCGAAATCGAGCGCGGCATAATGTTCGACCTGGTCGGCTTGCTGACCTTGCCGGTGCGCAGCGGCATCGAGCGCGGCCGTTTCGAGCAGGCCAAGTTGCAGGCGGCGTCGCAGGCGGTGAAACTGGCCGCCGATACCCGCCGCGCCTGGTTCAACGCGGTCGCCGCGCAGCAGACGGCCAGTTATATGGAGCAGGCCGCCGGCGCGGCCGAGGCCGGTGCCGAGCTGGCCGCGCGGATGCGGCGGGCCGGCAATTGGAGCAAGCTCGACCAGGCGCGCGAGCAAGTGTTCTACGCCGACGCGATGGCCCAGTTCGCGCGCGCCAGGCATGCCGCCACGGCCGCGCGCGAGCAACTGACGCGCCTGCTCGGCCTGTGGGGCGGCCAGACCGCGTTCACGTTGCCCGAGCGCTTGCCGGACTTGCCCCAGGCGCCCGACGACATGGCCGACATCGAGTCGCTGGCGATGCAGCGCCGCCTCGATATTCAAATGAGCAAGCACGACGCGGCGGCCAGCGCCCGCGCGCTGGGGCTGACCCGGGCCACCGGCTTTGTCAATGTGCTCGACGCCGGCTACATCAACAAGAGCGCCAGCGGCAAGCCGCGCGAAAACGGCTATGAAATCGCGCTGGAGCTGCCGCTGTTCGACTGGGGCGGGGCGCGCACGGCGAAGGCCGAGGCGCTCTACATGCAGGCCGTGCACCGCAGCGCCGACAGCGCCGTGCGGGCGCGCTCGGAGGTGCGCGAGGCGTATTCGGCCTACCGCGTCGCCTACGACCTGGCGCGCCACCAGCGCGACGAGGTGGTGCCGCTGCGCAAGAAGATCTCGGACGAGGTGCTGTTGCGCTACAACGGCATGCTGGCCAGCGTGTTCGAGCTACTGTCCGACGCGCGCGAGCAAATCGGCAGCGTCAACACGGCGATTGAAACCCAGCGCGACTTTTGGATCGCGCAAACCGAGTTGCAGTCGGCCATCAACGGCGCCGGCGCGGCCGCAAAGGAATAAGCATGAGCACACGTAGAGACTTCTTTAAAAACGCCGGCGTGCTGGCGATGGGCGCGGCCGCCGTCAGCCGCGTCGGCGCGGCGTCGTTGCCGGAAGCCGCCAGCATGGCCGACGCCGCCACCCAGGCGCCGCCGCTGCCGCCGAGCGGCCGGCCCTTTCACCCGGTCGTCACGCTGAACGGTTGGTCGCTGCCCTGGCGCATGAACAACAACGTCAAGGAGTTCCACCTCGTCGCCGAGCCGGTGGTGCGCGAGCTGGCGCCCGGCATGAAGGCCAATCTGTGGGGCTACAACGGCCAATCGCCCGGTCCGACCATCGAAGTGGTGGAGGGCGACCGCGTGCGCATTTTCGTCACCAACCGCTTGCCCGAGCACACCAGCGTGCATTGGCACGGCCAGCGCTTGCCCAACGGTATGGACGGCGTCACCGGCCTGACCCAGCCGGGCATTGCGCCGGGCAAGACCTTCGTCTACGAATTCGTCGCGCGCCGCCCCGGTACCTTCATGTACCATCCGCACGCCGACGAAATGACGCAGATGGCGATGGGGATGATGGGTTTTTGGGTGACCCATCCGAAGGACCCGAATTTCATGAAGGTGGACCGCGATTACGTGTTCCTGCTGAGCAACTACGATATCGATCCCGGCAGCTACACGCCGAAAATCAACACGATGACGGACTTCAACCTGTTCACCTTCAACAGCCGGGTTTTCCCGGGCATCGACCCGATGGTCGCGCGCCTGGGCGACAAGGTGCGCATCCGTTTCGGCAACCTGACGATGACCAACCATCCGATCCACCTGCACGGCCACGAATTCATGGTCACCGGTACCGATGGCGGCTGGACCCGGCCGGAGTCGCGCTGGCCGGAGGTGACCACCGACGTCGCCGTCGGCCAGATGCGGGCGATCGAATTCGAGGCCACCGAGCCGGGCGACTGGGCTTTCCATTGCCACAAGTCGCACCACACGATGAACGCGATGGGCCACGACGTGCCGACGATGATTGGGGTAGACCATCGCGGCATGGCCGAGAAGATCAACAAGCTGGTGCCCGATTACATGGTCATGGGCGAGCGCGGCATGGCCGATATGGGCGAGATGGAGATGCCGCTGCCGGACAATACGCTGCCTATGATGGGCGGCAAGGGGCCGTTCGGCGGCGTCGGCATGGGTGGCATGTTCACCGTTGTCAAGGTGCGCAGGGAGCAAAAGCCGGGCGACTACCGCGACCCCGGCTGGTACCGGCACCCGGCCGGCACGCTCGCCTATGAATGGACCGGTGCCTTGCCCGCGCCTGTGCGCAGTGGCAAGGCCGGCGGCAAGTTGATGGCGCCGGCGGCCACGTCGCCGGACGTGGAAATGACGGTACGCAAGCCTTCCGGCCATGCCGGACACAATTGAACAAGACGAGGAATATTCCATGAAACAGCTTAATCTGATCAGCATCGTTCTCGCGGCGGTTTGCGCCGCCGCCGCGCCGGCCGTGCTGGCCCACGAGGGCGCCGCGCACAAGGAGGCGGCGACGATTTCGCCCGACGAGCACGATTTCGGCAGGCAGGGCGACCCCGCCAAGGTGACGCGCGAGATCAAGATCGACATGAGCGACGCGATGCGCTTCACGCCGTCGAACTTGACGGTACGCCAGGGTGAAACAATACGCTTTGTCGTCAGCAACAAGGGCGGGGCGCTGCATGAAATGGTGCTCGGCTCGATGGCGCAGCTCAAGGCGCACGGCGCGATGATGCGCGAGCATCCGGGCATGGAACATGACGATCCCTATATGGCCCACGTCAAACCGGGCGGGCAGCAGCAGATGGTCTGGCAATTTACCAAGGCGGGCGAGTTCAACTTCGCTTGCCTGGCGCCCGGGCATTTTGAGGCCGGCATGATTGGCAAGATCAGGGTGAGCGCAAAATGATGAAAACCATGATGCGGCAATTGGTATTGGGCGCCGCGCTGGCGTTCGGCGTCGCGGCCGCGGCCGGTGCCGCTAACACGCCCGCGGCCGAAGCGGCAACGCCGCGCAGCGAAGGCGAAGTGCGCAAGGTCGACAAGGAGGCCGGCAAGATGACGATACGACACGGCGAGCTGAAGAATCTGGGCATGCCGCCGATGACGATGGTGTTCCGGGCCGCCGACCCGGGCATGCTGGAGCGCGTCAAGCCCGGCGACAAGGTCAGCTTCGTTGCCCAGAAAGTCGATGGCGCCATCACCGTCACCGACATTGAGGTCGCGCGCTAGCTTTGCGGCGCGGCGGCCAATTGCTTATGTGCTTTACCGAACAGAGGGGTTGCGCATGGGATAGTAGAATTGCGGTTAGGCAGTCAAGGGCAACCGCCCCAGCCACCCAGTCTTGCCGCGACGTTTGGCGCAGGACGTTTTTACTAGATGAAAGAGCCATCATGAAAACCCTTCTTTTTGCCGCGAGCCTGCTGGTGATGTCGTCCGCCGCCATGGCGACCGACGTTGGTGTATCGATCAATATCGGTCAGCCGAATTTCTATGGCCGCATCGACATTGGCCAGATTGCGCCGCCGCCGGTGATCTACGCCCAGCCGCTGATCATCGAGCGCCCGGTGCGGTACGTCGAGCGCGCGCCGATTTATCTGCGCGTGCCGCCGGGCCATGCCAAGAAGTGGTCGAAGCACTGCCGCGCGTATAATGCTTGCGGCCAGCAAGTGTATTTCGTGCAGGATGGCTGGTATAACAATGAGTACGCGCCACGCTATCGCCAAGAGCACGGCGATAACGGCGGACGCGGCGGGCGTGACCACAACGATCGTGACGATCGCGACGATCGTCGTGACAAGCACGACAAGCACGATAAGCACGACAAGGGTCATGGCAACGGCAACGGTCATGGCAACGGCCATGGCAGGGGCCACGACTAAGCGAGACCGGGTGCCAACCACGCCGGTCTGAACACACCATAGCGGAGGTTGTTTGCATAGCAAAATCGTAATCGTAGGTGGCGGGGCGGGCGGTCTGGAGCTGGCTTGCAAGTTGGGGCGCAAGCTCGGTCCCAGCCAGGTGATGCTGGTCGACAGCCGCCTGTACCATATTTGGAAGCCTTCCCTGCACGAGGTTGCCGCCGGCACCCTCGACATTCATCAAGAGGGGCTGTCATACCAGATGCTGGCCCACGATAACGGCTTTACCTACGTCTACGGCGCCTTGACGGCGCTGGACGCCGGCGCGAGCACGCTGGCCGTCGGCGCCATCGCCACCGAGGCGAACGAAGAGGTCATGCCGGCGCGCAGCATTGGCTATGAATCGCTGGTGCTGGCCGTCGGCAGTACGTCGAATTACTTCGGCGTGCCGGGCGCCCAAGAACACACCATTTCGCTCAACGCGACCGAAGACGCCGAACGCTTCCGCTTGAAATTGCTGAAACTGCTGGCTATGGCCGAGTTGCGCAAGGAAACCGAGGCCGACGCCAGCGTCGATATCGTCATCATCGGCGGCGGCGCCACCGGCGTCGAGCTGGCCGCCGAATTGCGCGAGGCCAGCAGTGTCTACGCCAGCTACGGTTTCCGCCGCCTGCATGCAGTCAAGGATGTCCGCATTACACTGTTGGAAGGGGCGCCGCGCATCTTGGCGCCGCTGCCGGAGCGCGTCTCGGCGGCGGCCGTGAAACTGCTCAACGAGCGCGGCATCACCGTCGCGACCGACACGCGCGTGACGGCCATCGACGCCGGCAAGGTCAGCGTCGCAGGTGGCACCGAATACCGCGCCAACATTTGCGTGTGGGCGGCCGGTATCAAGGCGCCGGATTTTTTAAGCGGCCTCGGCCTGCCGACCAACCGCGCCGGCCAGATCGAAGTCAATGGCATGCTCAGCGTCAATGGATTCCCGAATATTTACGCGCTGGGCGATTGCGCCGCCTGCGTCGGCGCCGAGGGCAAGCTGGTGCCGCCGCGCGCCCAGGCCGCCCACCAGCAGGCCGATTATCTGCTCGAAACGTTCTTGCGCCAGAAGGCCGGCAAGCCGGCTCAGGCAAAGCCGTATGTTTACCACGATTACGGTTCGCTGGTGTCGTTTGGACACAGCACCTCGGTTGGTACGTTGATGGGTTCCTTGAAGGGCCTGAGCTGGTTCGTCGAGGGTTTTTTCGCCCGCATGATGTACGTCAGCCTGCACCTGCTGCACCACCAGGCGGTGCTGGGTACGGTGCGCACCGGCGTGCTGGCGGTGGCGCGCTTTTTAATCAAGCGCACCACGCCGCTGGTCAAGCTGCATTAGCGCGATTTTCGTGGGTCGGGTTAGCCCATCGGGCGTAACCCGACGATATTAGCCTGGAGCGGCGCGTTCCGCTCATCCGACCTACGACACGCCAACCCAGCGCAATTACTGCGCCAATTTCGGCAGCGTGACCGTCAGGACGGTGCCGCTGCCCTGGCTGGCGGCCAGCACCAGCGAGCCGCCCAGGTATTGCACGCGCTCGCGCACCGCGCGCAGGCCGTGTTTGCTCAGTTGCGTCGCCGGGCCGTCCTGCAGGCCGATGCCATTGTCCTTTACCGTCAGCATCAAGGCTTCGTCGTTGTCGTCGACGATGATGTCGACTTCGCTGGCCCGGGCGTGCGCGACGATGTTGCTCAGCGCTTCTTCGAGCGTGCGTAGCATGGCAACGCCGTGGCCGCGCGGACAGGACAATTCCTCTTCCGGCAGGCTGCAGCGCACGGCGATCTGGTGCTGTTCGCCAAACTGCGCCGCCAGTTCGCTCAACGCCACGTTGACGCCCAGGAACTCCAGTTTGTCGTTCCACAACTTCATCTGCATCTGGCGGTTGGTTTCGATGATGTTCAGCAGCAGTTGTTTCATCTGCGCGGCGCGGTCGAGCAGCGGGCGCTCCTGCGGCATTTGTTGCGTCAGCAGCGACAGGTGCATGGTCAGCGCCGTCAGCGACGATCCCAGGCTGTCGTGCAACTGGCGCGACAGGTTGCGCCGTTCGTTGTCCCAACTGGTGTTGACGTGGCCGAGCAATTCGCTCAGGTCGGCCGCACGCAGCGCGTCCACCTGTGACGATTCGGCAAATGCTTGTTGTTTGGGCTGTGCGGACATAGGTGGCCGTGAAAGTGGAAGTGTATTTACCTCCGGATAATACATGAGGTGGGAAAAGTTTGGCGCACCGCGGGCGTGCGCCGCGTCGTGGCGCTCGGCCTAGTCCGGGTCCGCTTCGCGGTCGCCGCCCGGCGCCGGGCCGTTGCGCGCCGGCGCCACGCGCGGCAGCGTCAGCGTAAAACAGGTGCCGCGGCCGGGCGCCGTGCTGACGTCGACCTTTCCGCCGAGTAATTGGTGCACCTGGTTGTAGCTGATGTACAGCCCGAGGCCGGAGCCGCCCCGGCCGAATTTGGTGGTGAAGAAGGGTTCGAAGATATGGCCGACCTTGTCCGGGTCGATGCCGTTGCCGTCGTCGCTGAACGACAACGTGACGCCGTCGACGTCGTCGCCGGCGGCGCGCAGCGTCATGAGCCCCTCGGCGCGCCCTTCGAAGCCGTGCATCAGCGCGTTGTTGATGAAGTTGGTCAACACCTGGCTGATGGCGCGCGGATAGCTTTCCATGTCAATCGACGGCGCTACCTCCAGCGCCAGGCGATAGGGCGAATTGCGCAGCTGCGGCGCCAGCACCGACATGGTGTCCGCCACCAGTTCGCTCAGGTTGAAGCGGCGCCGCTGCTCGCTGACGCCGTCGATGGCGATCTGCTTGAAGTGGCCGATGATGTCGGCGGCGCGCAACAGGTTGCGCTCCAAAATTTCGCCGATATGTTCGGCGTCCAGCAAATACTGGTCCAGCATGCTGCGTCTGAGCTGGCCCCCGGCGTGCCGAGTCTTCAACTGGCGCGCCTCGTGCGCCAGTGAGGTGGCGACCGTCAGGGCGTTGCCGATTGGCGTGTTGAGCTCGTGGGCGATGCCGGCCACCAGCGAGCCCAGCCCGGCCAACTGGGCGGTGCGCACCAGCTCCTTCTGGGTCACTTTCAAGTCGTCGAGCGCGCGCGACAGGTTGCTGTTGGCCTGCGCCAAATCGGTGGTGCGCTCCAGCACGCGCGACTCCAGGTATTGGTTCAGCTTGCTCAACTCGTTTTCGGTGGCGGTCAGGTCGCGCACCTGGGCCAGCAGTCGGGTGGTCAGGTCGTTGTAGTCGCGCCGGGTCACCTGCAATTGCCGCGCCGTGCGCTCGCTTCTGGACTCGGCGGCGAACAGCTTTTGTCTGGCGTCGTCGGCGCCGGCGATGGCGGCCAGCCAGCCGGGCGCCAGCACGCCGACGAAATCCACGCTGGCCGGTTCGACCGTTATGTGCCACAGGCTGGCCGACAGTTGTTCCAGCTGCGCCGGCGCGCCAACGGTCATGACGACGCCCTGCAAACGCTGGGCGTAATCGGGCAGCAGGGCGCGCACGGCCGCGAGGTCGTCGACCAGTAGCACGACCGGCCTGGACAGCAGGTCGCGCTTGCTCGGCGCCAGGCGCGTGAAGCCGGCCGGCACCAGTTCCAGCGTCGTCAGCAAAGCGACCGTGCTAAGGGCCATCGGCGTTGCCTAGCAAGAGGAGGACATACGTCATATTGTGGAGCAGGTTGCGGGTATATTTTCCTTCGTGAAACAGCGGGCCGATTTCGCCGAACGAGGGGAAGCCGGCGATGGGCAGGCCGGGGAAGCGTTCGGCGACGGCCTGGACCTCGAAAGCGGTGTCGCCGCCGAGCAGCAGTTTGCGCCCGGCGCAGCTGACCACGAGCGCGGCCGACGGCGCGAAGCCGGTGGCGGCCGCGGCGGTGGCGATGGCGTGCACCTCGGCCACCAGTTGCGCCGGGTTGGCCAGGCAAACCTGCACCGTCTCGCCGGGTTCTATGCCGCCGTGCAAGGTGAGGGCGCCGTTTTCGGCGCGCGAGTTTTGGGCGATGCTGCGCAGCTTGCGTTCTCCGCCGCGGCCGCCGTCCAGGATCGTCAGCGTGATGGCGCCCTGGTCCGAGCGCAGGAAGGGCTTGCCGGTTTCGCGTTCGACGAAGCGGGCCGCGTCGACCCCGGCTATGCGGCTGAGCAATTTGCCGGCCGCCTCGTCGATCCTGCCGGGGGCGCCGACCGCCGCGATGGTGTTGCCCACATGGATTTGAAACGCCAGCGGGCCGTCAACGGCCAGCATGACCACCGAGTCCGGCGCCAGGGCGCCGTCGGCAAACAGGCAGCAGTACTCCATCTTGTCGTTGTCGTCGGCGGCCATGCCGCCCACCACCGGCACGGCGACCTCGTCGCGGATCACGGTTTCAATGCGGCTGGCGTCGGTGTTGAAGTCGGACAACAGGAAATAAAAGGCCGGCGCGCGCCCCTCCAGGCGCGCCGCCAGCTTGGCCAGCGCGCGCCGCACCGCACCCTCGGGGTCGGCGCCGACGCGCTCGCCCGTTTCGACGTGCCAGCGCACCTTGCCGCCTGAGTTCAGGGCGACGGCGGCGGCGCCGATGTCGCCGCTGTGGCCCAGTTCGTGGACGCCGTCGCCGCTGGCGCCGATGACGCGCACCGCCGGGTTGTCCAGGCCGTCGCGCAGCCCGTCCATGAATTCGTCCCAGTTGTGGTAGTGGACGGTGACAAACAGGAAGACGATTTCGGGATCGACTTCGGCCAGCGTTTGCCCGAGGAACAAGGCGGCGCGGTAGGCGTCGACGATGGTGGTGCTGGCCGATTTCGCACGCATACTGCTTTCCCCTGGTGAGTGGAAGAATGGTCGTGCTTTGTGGTAATGATTATCGCAGATTAGCGGCGCTGGATCAGAAAAATCGCCGGGCGCGACGGCCGGCGCGCTATGGCGTGGCGCCGGCGTGGACGCAACCCTGTATGGCGCTGAGCAAGTGGTCGATGTCGACCGGTTTCACCAGATGCAGGTCGAAGCCGGCCTCGAGCACGCGGCGCTTGTCCTCGGCCAGGCCGTAGCCGGTCAGCGCGATTAGTTTCATGTCGCGCGTGCGCGGGTCGGCGCGCAGGCGCCGCGCCACTTCGTAGCCGTCGATGCCGGGCAGGCCGATGTCGACCAGCGCCAGCTCGGGCAGGAATTCGGCCGCCGCCTGCAGGCCGAGCAGGCCGTCGGCGGCGTGGCGCACCGGGTAACCGTGGCAGGATAGCATCATCGCCATGACCTCCCGGCCGTCCTCGTTGTCCTCGATGAGCAAAATGCTCGGCAGGTCGAGCGCGTCGTCGCCGGCGACGGCGGCCGCCGCGGTTTGCGCCTGCGGCCGCGCCACGGCCGGCAGGCGGATCGTGAAGGTACTGCCGCGGCCCGGGCCGTCGCTGCGGGCGCCGACGCTGCCGCCGTGCAGTTCGGTCAGGCGGCGCACCAGCGCCAGGCCGATGCCCAGCCCGCCCTGGGCGCGGTCGATGGTACTGGTGCCTTGGACGAAGACGTCGAACACGTGCGGCAGCAGTTCGGCCGGTATGCCGACGCCGGAATCGCGTACCGTCAGCACCAGTTCGCGGCCCTCTGCGCCCAGCGTCACGGCGACGTTGCCGCCGGGCGCGGTGTATTTCAACGCGTTGTCGACCAGGTTGCTGACGATTTGTTCGATGCGGGTGGCGTCGCCGTCAATCCAGCCCGGCGCCGCCTCCAGCGCCAGCGTGTACTGGGCCAGGCGGCCGGTGGCGCGGAAGGTGTCGACGCAGCTCGCCACCAGCGCCGCCAGGTCGAGCGCCTGCCGGCTCAGCAGGATCTTGCCCGACATGGCCCGGCTCAGGTCGAGCAGGTCGTCGACGATGCGACCCAGGTGACGGCTCTGGCGCATGATGATGGTGCGGGCGCGGGCCACGCCGTCAACCGAGACGCCGGGCAGGCCGATGAGGGCGGCGGCGCTGCTGATGGCGCTGAGCGGATTGCGCAGCTCGTGTCCCAGCATGGCGAGGAATTCGTCCTTGGCGTGGTTTTGCTGCTCGGCCGCCTGGCGTTCCTCGATTTCGCGGGTCAGGCGCTTGTTGGTGGCGATCAGCTCGGTGCTGCGCTGGCTCAGTTTTTGGGCCTGCTGGCGCAGTTGTTCGTTCTTGCTGGCCAGCGCGACGAACACCGAGACCTTGGCGTACAGGATCTGCGGAATCACCGGCGTAAACAGGAAGTCGACGGCGCCTTTCTGGTAGGCTTTTAAACGGTCGATTTCATCGGCCAGGAAGGCCGTCACGAAAATAATCGGGATGTTCGCCGAGCGCGCCCGCTGGTGGATCGCCTCGGCCGTTTCAAAACCGTCCATGCCGGGCATGTTGACGTCGAGCAGGATCACCGCGAAGTCGTGCAGCAGCACCTGGCGCAGGCCTTCCTCGCCCGAACGCGCCGCCATGACTTCGTAATGTTCCTGCTCGGCCCACTGCGCCAGCAAGCTGGTGAGGGCGAACAGGCTGTTGGCGTCGTCGTTGACCACCAGAATTTTGGGCTTGTCGATTTTAAGCACGTGGTCTCTGTACTGCGAATGTGCGGAACGCATCCCGGATTTGTTGCTGGAAGCGGGGCGGCGCGTAAGCCGCCGGCACCCCGACAATTCGCCTGCCTATGCATCCCCGCTTGCGCAAGGAAAATTGCTTTAAAGAAGCCGGCCCATCATATCAATAGCGTTTGCCAATGTCAAAAGCGCTGATGCGTTGGCGTGCGTCTATATCAATTTCCGGACGCGGGACGGCGCACAAGGGGCAGCGGCGGTGGCGCCATTGTGTTCGATTGCGCACATACGCGCCGCGGCGCGCGTGCCATATTGTGTGTGCGGGCTGCGCGGTGCGGCAGCCGCCCCCATTGGATTGAAGTGAAAGGACGCATTATGAATATCGCCACCATCGTCGACCACCAGTACATCGGTAAGAGTTTCCGCGACATCGCCGGCGCGCCCGTCAGCGCGATCAAAGGCGTCAGCGCCGCCGACGCCAAGATGCTGCACCACGCGTTTGGCATCAACACCGTGCGCGACCTGGCCAATTTGAACTTCGTGAAGTGGGCCGCCGCGCTGGTGACGCTGGCCGACGAGGAAACCTTGACGGCGGAGGAGAAGGCCAAGGAGGAATTGCTCGACGAGGCCGTTGAAATGACCTTCCCGGCCAGCGACCCGATTTCCGTCGACGCCGGCATCACCCGCATTGAAGTGGCGCCGGACAAGGTGGACGCGCATACCGACCACCAGCGCGCCGGCCAGCAAGAGACGCCGGAAGAGGCGGCGGCGCGCGAGGCCGGCGCCAAGGCCTGACAGGGAGGTATGGGCGGGCCGGGTTAGCGCGCAGCGCGCGCGTAACCCGACAATGTTGGCGCAAAGCCAGCACGTCGCGCTTGGGCCATCCTCAGGCGACCGACGGCACCGCGCTCGGCACGTTCTTCGGGCCCGCTCCGGCGCCCGGCGGGGTGCAGCAAAAGCGGTTCTTGCCGGCCCGTTTGGCTTCGTACAGCGCACTGTCGGCCATGTTGATCAGCGCCTCGACGTTGTCGGCGTCGTCTGGGTAGACGCTGATGCCTATGCTGGTCGACAATTTCAGCGTCAAGTCGTTGATGAAGTAAGGTTCGGAGACGATTTCGACGAGCTTAGAGGCCGGTTCGCTGGCGTCGCCCAGGCCCGACAGCGAACCGAGCACGATAACGAACTCGTCGCCGCCGATGCGCGCCACCGTGTCTTCCTTGCGCGACGAACCAACCAGGCGCTTGGCCACCATTTTCAGGATCTCGTCGCCGTAGGCGTGGCCGTAGGTGTCGTTGATGGCCTTGAAGCCGTCCAGGTCGAGGTACATGACGGCGGCGCGGCCCTGGTTGCGCTCGGCGTGTTGCAGCGAGGTGGAGATGCGGTCTTCCAGCAGGCGCCGGTTCGGCAACCCCGTCAGCGGGTCGTGCAGCGCCAGTTCCTGCTGCTGTTTGCTGTATTGCGCCAGTTCCTTGTAGAGCAGGCGCACCTCGAGCATGTTGTGGATGCGCTTGTGCACTTCCAGCAGGTCGAAGGGTTTGCTGATGAAGTCCCGGGCGCCGGCTTCCAGCGCGGCGATCTTGAAACTGGGCTGCGCCGTCAGGGCCAGCACCGGCAGGTATCCGCCTTGTTCGATTTCCTTCAAGCCCTTCATTACCTGGAAGCCGTTCAGCTCCGGCATTTGCAGGTCGAGCAGGATCAGGTCGTAGCAATGCTCGCGGTGCAACGGGCACACCTGGCCCGGCTTCATGGTGGCGGTGACGTTGGTGTAGCCGGCGTCGCGCAGGATTTCCAGCATCAGGTCGATGTTGTCGGGCGAGTCGTCGACCACCAGAATCTTGGCTTTCAAAATTTCTTCTTGGCTGGGCATAGTGGTCTCGTCAGTGCTGGGAAAACGACGCTGGCTGATAGCGTTTGAAACAATGGTAGCCCCTCGCTGTCATGCAAGGGACACGTCTTGCAGGCCGGATCTCTGCCATTGTCTTGATTGCTCCGGTAATAGTTGGCACACTGTGCCGCCTGCATATAGTGTAACAAAGATCAGCTAAGTTGCTTGTAGGACAGTGCCGCGTCTTCAAGTAGGAAGGTCAAGCTGCCATTTTTGCAATCTTAACCTCGATCGCGGCCGGCCACGATGGCGCTTATCAATATTACTTTTCATTATAGGTCGAGTCCGCCGGACCCGTCGCTCAATACGTACACCATTCGTCCGCTGCGTTCAGCGCAGGCCGCGTCCGCACAGTCCGGCCACGGTGTCGAGCAGTTGCGACGGCTCGACCGGCTTGGCCACATGCGCCTGGAAACCGGCGTCGATGGCGCGCTGGCGGTCTTCCGGCCTGGCGAAGGCCGTCAGCGCCACCGCCGGCAGCGCGCCGCCACGTTCCTGGCCGAGCGCGCGCACCAGGCCGAGCAGGTCGAAACCGTCGACGTCGGGCATGCCGATGTCGCTCACCAGCACGTCCGGGCGCTCGTTGAGCAGCAATTGCAGCGCCTGGGCCGCGTCGGCGGCCTTGAATACCATGGCGTTGCAGTCGCTCAGGATGCGCTCTATCAGCTCGCGCGCGTCGGCTTCGTCGTCGACCACCAGCACCTTCAGGCGCGACAGGTCGGGCAGGGGTAGGTCGCGCGGCTCCGGCTCCGGCGCCGGCGCCGCCGCCATGTAGCTGCGCGCGGCGGGGCGCGCCGGCGCCGACGTCGTGGCCAGCGGCAGTTGCACGCTGAAGCTGGCGCCCAGGCCCTCGCCGGGACTGGCGGCGCTGACGCTGCCGCCGTGTTGCTCGACCAGATGCTTGACGATGGCTAGGCCCAGCCCCAGGCCGCCGTGCTTGCGCGTGGTCGAGGCGTCGCCCTGGCGGAAGCGCTCGAACACGTGCGGCAGGAACTCGGGGCGGATGCCGATGCCGCTGTCGCGTATGGTGATGTCGGCGTAGGAATCGCTTTGCCGCACCCGGATGTCCACTTCGCCGTCCTTCGGCGTGAACTTCAGCGCGTTCGACAGCAGGTTCCAGATTACCTGTTGCAGCCGGCTCGGGTCGCCGGCGATGGCGCCGACGCCGGCCCCGACGTGGCTCAGCAGGCGGATGTTCTTGGCCTCGGCGGCCGGGCGCAGCGCCTCGATGGCGGCGTCGATGATGGTCGCCGGCAAGATCGTCTGCATCTCCAGTAGCACCTTGCCGGAGGTGATGCGGCTCATGTCGAGCAAGTCCTCGATCAACTGGGCCTGGGCGCGGGCGTTGCGCTCGATGCTTTGCAGGCCGCGGTGCAGGTCGGCCTGGTCGCGCGTGCCGCGCCGCAACACCTGCGCCCAACCGAGGATCGCCGACAGCGGCGTGCGCAGCTCGTGCGACAGCGTGGCCAGGAATTCGTCCTTCATCTGGTTGCTGCGCTCGGCCTCGGTACGGGCGTAGCGCTCGCTGTCGAGCAGCACCTTGCGCTCCTCGGCGGCGCGCTGGGCCGCCTCGTACAGGCGGGTGTTGTCGATGGCCACCGCGGCCTGGGCGGCGATGCCGCCGACGATGCGCTCGGTGCGGGCGGTGAAGACGGCCGCTTCGGGGTGGCCGAAGAACAGGCCGCCGAGCACCTGGCCGGAGCGCGACACCACCGGCACCGCCAGGTAGCTGCGCACGGCCGGGTGGCCGTCCGGCACCGCCCAGTGCAATTCGTCTTGGCCGTAGCGCGCGTCGCCTTGCAGGTCGTCGGCGCGGATCGCGCCCTCGCCGCGCAGGGTCGGGTCGAACAGCGCGGCGGCGCGCGACGGCGGGAAGCGGCGCAGCGCCTCGGCGCCGGCGCCCGACAGCGTGTACTGCGTCAGCGCGGCGCCGTTGGCGTCGGTGCCGTTGTAAAAGAAGGCGCCGAAGCGCGCGCCGCTGATGCGGGTGGCGGCGTCGGTGACCTGTTGCAGCAGCGTCTTCAGGTCGAGCGTGCTGGCCAGCGCGCTGCCGGTGCTGTTGAGCAGTTCGAGGATGTTGCTTTCGTCGCGCAGCGCCTCCTGCACCCGCTTCACCTGGTCGACGTCGGTGCTGGTGCCGAACCAGCGCAGCAGTCGCCCGGCGCTGTCGCGGATCGGGTTGGCGCGCGTCAGGAACCAGCGGAACTGGCCGTCCGCGCCGCGGATCGGGAACTCCATCTCGAACGGCGTGCCGCTGCGCAGCGACTGCTCCCAGAGATTGAGCATTGGCGGCAGGCTGGCCGGATCGCAGGCCGCCTGCCAGCCGTCGCCGGCGGTCTGCCCGGGGCTGCTGCCGGTGTACTCGTACCAGCGCTCGTTGAACCAGGTGACGGCGCCGTCGAAATGGGCGATCCAGGCCAGTTGCGGGATCGAGTTGGCCAGCGCGCGCAATTGCTCCTCGCTCTGGCGCAGGGCGTCGTCGGCCTGCTTGCTCAGTGTAACGTCGCGCACCATGCCGGTCATGCCGAGCAGGGCGTCGTCGTCGCCGAAATTGCCCTGGCCGACAATCGAAATCCAGCGCTGGGCGCCACTGCCGCTCAGGACGCGGCATTCGATGGCGTAGGCGCCGCAGCTGGCCGCCGCGTCCGTGAAGGCGCTCGCGACCGCCTTGCGGTCGGCCCCGGCAATGCGTTCGCGCAGCACCGGCCAGGTCACCGGCGTGTTGGCCGGCAGGTCGAACATCTCGGCGGCGCGCCGGCCCAGCGTGATCAGGTCGCTGGCGGCGTCCCAGCTCCAGTCGCCCAGCTTGCCCGCCGCCAACGCCACCTGCAGTCGGACGGCGCCCTCGCGCAGCGCCAGTTCGTCGGCCTTGCGCTGGGTGATGTCTTGCAGGTAGCTGGTCAGGCCGTCACTGGACGGGTAGGCGCGCACGTCGAGCCAGCGCTTGAGCGGCAGGTAATACAGTTCGAAGCCGACGCTTTCCTGGCATTCCAGGGCGCGCCGGTATTGCGCCTCCACCACCGTGCCGCGCAATTCGGGCAGGGCCTGCCACAGCGTGTTGCCGGTCAGGTGGTCGCGGCCGTTGCCGGACGGGCGCAGCATGTCCTCGGCGCGGGCGTTGATGTACGTGATGCGCCAGCCGCGGTCGAGTACCAGCAAACCGTCGGTGATGCTCTCGAGCAGGTTGCTCATGCGCTCGTTGGCCAGGCGCAGCTCTTCCCGGAGTCCGGCCGCCTCGCCGTCGGGCTGGGGCGCCAGCCGCATGTTGGCGCGCGGCGCCGCGGCCGCGCGCAAACGCAGGTCCTCGTCGTGGTCGTGTTTTGCCATCAGCCGCCCCGCGAAAGGTTGCCGGCCGCGGCGGGCGCGGCGCGGGTCGCCGTCGGCTGGCGCCGGCGGGGGCTGGTGGGCTTTGTGGGAGGGATCATGATTGTCAATCAAAGCCGTCTTTGTTCGTCGCGGCGGCCGCGCAAGGTGCGGAGTCCGCCTACCGGTTCATTGTAGCGCTTTACGGCAAAATTGATTCACACCATTGGCCGCGCCGTGTGCGACCTTAATGGCGGCCGGCCAACTGCTGGCCGATGCGTTCCAGCGCCGTCTTCAGGTGCTCCATGTCATACGGTTTTTGCAGCGCGGTGGCGGCGAACTCGACATGTTTGGTCAGCGTGTCGCCGAAGCCGGAGGCGAAAATGATCTGCAGGCCGGGCCGCTCGCGCAGCGCCTGGCGGGCCAGGTCGACGCCGGAGATGCCGGGCAGGCTGACGTCGGTAAACAAGACGTCGAAGACGTCGGCGGCGAGCAGCCCGGCGGCTTCCTCGCCGGTGCCGACGGCCTGAACCTGGTGGCCGAAGGCCATCAGCATTTCGCACACCAGGAATTGGGCGTCCAGGTTGTCTTCCACCACCAGCACGCGCAGCGGCCGCGCCTGCGCCGCCGCGGCCCGGGCGGGCGCGGTGCCGGGCGCGATCGCGCACAACACGCCGCGCACTTGGCCCAGCTCGTCGCGGATGGGCGTGTAGTACAGGTCCAACAACTGCGCGCTGGCGTTGCCGTCGCGCCACACCTGCAGCGTTTCGCCGCGGTAGCATCCGGCCTTGCCGGCCCAGGCCGACTCCAGCGCGGCGCCGTTCCAGCTCCACTCGACCGGCAGCATGGCCGGCACCTTGCCGCCGGGCGCCGCCATGTGCTTCGAGCCGAGCAGGGCGACGTAGGCGTCGTTATACACCATCACCTGTTCCGGCCCCCACATCAGCACCGACGCCAGCGGCGAGTTCAGTAAAATGTCCACGCACAGGCGCAGGCTGTGCGGCCACTGCGCCGGCTCGCCCAGGACGGTTTTGGACCACGCGAACGAGGCCGGGGCCGCAGCGTCAATACTGTCGAATTGCATACCGTGTCGTTTCGTTCAAGGAAATAATGGTGAATCGTACACTAAACAGTTCTCAGCCGGCCGGCAATGCCGCACAAACAATAAAGGTGACGAAAACCAACACTTTTCGCGCCGGCGGCGGCGCAACAGGCGCGGGCGGTGGCGCAGAGGGCGGGGCGGGCCCAGCGCGCGGGCAAAAAAAAGCCCGCTGATGAGAGCGGGCTAAATTTATTTTCTTGGGGGAGAATAGAGGAGACAAGTGCATGATGCGGCATTGCAGCATGAAAATCCAATTCAACTTGATGATGAGGGTAATCAATGGCGTGAATGACGGTCAGCGCGGTTGCCTTCGGGGGGCGAGTTTGGCATCATGCAGCACCGACTCACCTTGCCGCACGGGGAATAGATGGCCACCATTATCAAACACAGGAAAGTGCGCATCGTTATGCTGGACGAGGGCGAGGCGATTGCCGGGCAGTGCGGCGCCGGCGACATCGCCATCGTTGCCGACGCCGGCGGCTGGTGGACCCACTTCGTTGGCGCCGACGGTGCGCTCGACAGTTACGACGAGCCGTTCCCGTCGCGCGACGCGGCGGTGTGGGCGGCCAAGGCGGCCGCCGAATACGGTCTGGAATGAGGCCGGCGATGTCGGGGGGAATGTTTTCCATTGGCACTAGACAGGGCGCGGGCTAGTCCCTATAATCCTGCTTCTTTCGGGGGCAAGCTCTCCGGTTTCAAGTGGGGACGCCGTCAAAAGCGTGTTGACGAGGAACGAAAAGCGCGGGCTTTTCGGATTGGAAAGGATGTGGTTTCGCAGGCTGTTTTGGCGAAACCAGGTCGACGGTTTGAAAAAATCGAACTTTTCAGAACGCGCTGCATACGCTATAATCTTGCTTTCGCGGCTGTAGCTCAGTTGGATAGAGTACTTGGCTACGAACCAAGGGGTCGTGGGTTCAATTCCTGCCAGCCGCACCAGAATGTCAGGGTTCAGATCTTCAGATCTTCAGATCTGGTTCCGCTGTTCAAAGCAGTAACAGTAGTGAGATGGGTTTGTTGTAATGTGGTTTTTGCGGCTGTAGCTCAGTTGGATAGAGTACTTGGCTACGAACCAAGGGGTCGTGGGTTCAATTCCTGCCAGCCGCACCAGAATTCGTAAGAAAAAGATCCAGAGAGCGATCTCTGGTCTTTTTTTTTGCCGGTCAGAGTAGTAAGTCTCGGTTGCCAAGCCCGCTGTCAAAGGGGAGTGAGCGGGATGAGTATGTTATAGTGCTGTTTTTGCGGCTGTAGCTCAGTTGGATAGAGTACTTGGCTACGAACCAAGGGGTCGTGGGTTCAATTCCTGCCAGCCGCACCAAAATTCGTCGGGAAAAAGGTTCAGAGAGCGATCTCCGGGCCTTTTTTTTCGTCTGTATCTGCAGTGCCGTGCGCTTAGCTTTTGAGGCGGTACCCGGTGTTGAAGATCCACGCGACGACGCCCAGGCAGAGGAAGAAAAAGCCGAGCGTGATTTAGCACGGCCTTTTCCTCGACGAGCGCCAGCTCGCCCTTGCTGATGACGCCGATGCGGTCGGCCATCTCCTCGGCCTCGTCGATATAGTGGGTGGTCAAGATGAGGGTGACGCCACTGTCGCGCAGGCCGCGCACCAGCGCCCACATGTCGCGCCGCAGCGCCACGTCGACGCCGGCGGTGGCTTCGTCGAGGAACAGGATCGCGGGTGGGTGCGACAGGGCCTTGGCGATCATGACGCGGCGCTTCATGCCGCCCGACAATTCCATGATCTTCGCTGCGCGCTTGTCCCACAGCGACAAGTCGCGCAGCAGCTTCTCGATAAAGGCCGGGTCGGGCGCCAGGCCGAACAGGCCGCGGCTGAACGATACCGTGGCCCAGACCGTCTCGAACGCGTCGGTGGTCAGCGCCTGCGGCACCGGCCCGATCTTCGAGCGGGTGATATCTCATCATCGCATATGCGTGCGAGAGTCCAAAAAGAAAGGGGCGGGGGCGTGTTTCGGCGGACGGACCTGAGCGGTGTTGCTTTGCGTCCAAGATGGGCGCGCAAGGGGCGCGTATCCCCTTATAATCAGCACGGTCGAAGTGGAGCGGCGGAAACAGGAAAGCATGATGCTCAAATATTTGCTAATGGTGCCTCTGCTGTTTTCCGCGCAATGTTTCGCAGCCGAAAAAGTGCTGCTTGCGACCTACTATCCGGAAGGCCCGTGGTACTACCCCGGCGACCGTGGCAAGGGGATCAACGCGGTGCTCGCCAATAAGCTCACCGGGATGTCACACGGCCGCTACCAGTTCGAGTCGCTTCTGGTGCCGCGCAAGCGCCTGGAACTGCTGTTGGAAACAGATCAGTTGCTGATCGCGGTGCCTTGGGTACACCCGCGTTTTTTCAACGATCTCGAGCGCACGCGCTATTTGTGGACCGGGCCGCTGATGGAGGACACCTCGTTGATCGTCTCGCCGATGTCCGCGCCGCTTGAGTATAACGGCCCGGAATCGCTGCGGGGCAAGCGCTTCGCCGCGCCGGCCGGTCATCAATTTCCCGATTTGCAAAGTCTCATTGCCAGCAAAGACATCGTTCGGGTGGAAGTCCCCCATGTCGGCAACGCCCTGCGCATGATGCTGGCGGAGCGGCAACTCGATTTTGCGGTGGTCGACAAGTCGACGCTGACGGCGCTCAAGTCCGACCCGCTGATCGACCAGAGTCGATTGCATTTGGCCAAACGGCCCCGCACCGCCACCTACGAGCGCAGCGTTCTGGTGCCGGCGCGCTCGCCGGCCCTGCATGCGTTCTTGAAACAGGCGGTGGCGGAACTGAGGGTCGACGACGGCTGGATCGACCTGGCCATGCTCTCGCCGGTGATCAAGCTGTGCTATGCCGCGCAAGCCGCCCGCGACGCGCCAGCGCCGGCGGACGTGCGGCGCTGGCTTGCGACGCTTGCCGAGATGGGCGCGCAAACCGGCGCCGGGTTCGACGCGGTGGCGCTGCCGTGGCCGAGCTGCCTGGCGGCACTACAGTCGGGCAAGATGGCCGGCGCCATTGGCGTGGCCTATAGCAAGGAGCTGGCGCCATATCTGGTGTATCCGGAAGTCGACGGGGCGGCCGATGTCGAGCGGCGCCTGGATAGCCCGGTCAAGCCGCCTTTTCTCGTCTTCGGGAAAAGGTTTTACGCTCAGAATGGCAAAGAGGTGAGGGCGATCTGGCATGCCATACCCAAGGTAAATCGTTCGCGTGTGCCCAACCGATAAAGTTACCATCGGCGTCGATGCTGTAAAAGAGCGGCCCCTTCCGGCCTTGCGCCATCCAACTGCGATCATCATCCATGAATTTGAATTTCCGGAACAGTGGTTCTCGAACGCCCGACAAAACTTTCTGGCCGGCCTGACCGCGTCCTTCGCCCTGGTGCCCGAATGCATCGCCTTTGCCCTGGTCGCGCAGGTGAATCCGTTGATGGGCCTGTACGGCGCCGTCTTCATTTGCACCATCACCGCGCTGTTCGGCGGCCGTCCCGCGATGATCTCCGGCGCGGCCGGCTCGATGGCGCTGGTCATCGTCGCCGTCACCGTGACTACCGTGTTGACCGACCTGGCCACGGCGGTGTTGTGCGGCATCGTCATCGCCGCCCTCAATTTCGCCTGGCAGCACGCGCGCGAGATCCGCGCCGACATCGCCGAGAACCAGGCCGGCGAAAAAATCTACACGCCGCACGGCACCCTGTTTTTCGCGTCGACCACGCACTTCCAGGAGCTGTTCCGGCCGCAGACCGATCCGGTTTGCGTGGTGCTCGATTGCCGCTACCTGCACCTGGCCGACCACTCCGCCATCGCGGCGCTGGAAAGCCTATGCGAGCGCTACGGCAAGGCGGGCAAGCGGGTGCGCGTGACGCACCTGTCGCAGCGCAACCAGTCCCTGCTGGAGCGCGCCGGCGTCGGCGCCGCCTTGTTACAGGGGTAGGTTGGTCGAGCGCTTGATTTCCTTGAGCGAAAAGCCGGTGTACATCTCTTTGACGTTGGCGAGGTTGCGGATGCGTTGCATCGACAACTCGTGGAACGCTTCCATGTCCTTGACGACCACCTGCAACAGATAGTCGTATTTGCCCGAAACGTTGTGGCAGGCGACGACGCTGGGCAGCGCCAGCACGCCCGCCTCGAAGCCGCGCATGGCCTTCTCCGAATGGTCGTCGAGCGTGATGTTGATGAAGGCGAACAAGCCCAGTCCCAGCGCGCGCTGGTCCAGCGCCGCGTGGTAGCCGAGGATGACGTGCTCCTCCAGGCGCTTCAGGCGCTTCCAGCAGGCCGGCGGCGACAAGGCGACGCGGGCGGCGATCTCGGCGTTGGAGAGGCGGCCATCCTTTTGCAGGATTTGCAGGATGGCGCGGTCGACGGCGTCCAGGTCGGTCATGCGTAAACTCCAGTTGGTATCATTTATTCAATTTAAGTTAATTATATTCGAAGGTATCGGTGAAACAGCGTAATAAAGTGAATCATATTTCCCGCGGAAAGAACGAAAATTGCAGTCAGTTGGCGCGGCGGCGACACTGCCTGGTGCAGGTGTCCCCTCAAGCCAACAATGATAGGAGACAGAAGTGAGTATTTTTAGAACCAAAGACCTCGATGCGATGGTGGCGGCCAGCCGCCGGCCGGGCGGTTTGCAGCGCGTGCTGGGGCCGTTCGACCTGATTTTGATGGGCATCGGCGCCATCGTCGGCACCGGCATTTTCGTGCTGACCGGCACCGGCGCGCTGACGGCCGGGCCGGCGCTGCCGCTCTCGTTCGTCATCGCGGCGATGGCTTGCGGTTTCGCCGCGCTGTGCTACGCCGAGTTCGCCTCGTCGGTGCCGGTGGCCGGTTCCATCTACACCTATTGCTACGCCACGCTGGGCGAGCTGGTCGCCTGGATGATAGGCTGGGACCTGATGCTTGAGTACGGCCTGGCCTCGTCCGCCGTCGCGGTGGGCTGGTCGGGTTACTTCCAGTCGCTCATTTCCGGCTTCGGCCTGGGCCTGCCGACGGTGCTGACGGCCGCGCCGGGCGCCTTGCCCGGGGTCGCCACCTGGTTCAACCTGCCGGCGCTGCTGATCATGCTGGGGCTCACCGGCATGCTATCGCTGGGCATGCGCGAGTCGGCCCGCCTCAACAACATCATGGTGGTGATCAAGGTCGCCGTGGTGCTGCTGTTCATCGCCGTCGGCGCGCGCCATGTGCAGCCGGCCAACTGGCAACCCTTCATGCCCTACGGCCACGACGGCGTGTTCGGCGCGGCGGCGTTGGTGTTCTTCGCCTTCATCGGCTTCGACGCCGTCACGTCGGCGGCGGAGGAGGTCAAGCGGCCGGAGCGCAACCTGCCCATCGGCATCCTCGGTTCGCTGGCGGTGTGCACCGTGCTATATGTGGTGGTGTCGGCGATCATGACCGGCATCGTGCCGTACCAGAAGTTTCTCGGCGTCGACCATCCGGTCTCGCTGGCGCTGCAATACGCCGGCGAGAACTGGGTGGCCGGCTTTGTCGACCTGGGCGCGATCCTCGGCATGACCACCGTGATCCTGGTGATGCTGTACGGCCAGACGCGCATCATCTTCGCCATGTCGCGCGACGGCTTGCTGCCGCAGCGGCTGTCGACGCTGCATCCGAAGCACGGCACGCCGTATTTCGCCACCTGGGTGGTCGGCATCCTGTTCGGCCTGGTGGCGGCGGTGGTGCCGCTGAACGTGCTCACCGAGTTGATCAACATCGGCACGCTGGCGGCCTTCACCCTGGTGTCGATTGCCGTGCTGATCCTGCGCCGCACCCGTCCCGACCTGCCGCGGGCGTTCCGTTGCCCGGGCGTGCCGGCGGTGCCGCTGCTGGCGGTGGGTTTCTGCGTCACACTGATGAGCTACCTGCAGGCCACCACCTGGCTGGCGTTCGGCGTCTGGCTGGCCATCGGCCTGGTGCTGTACTTCGGCTACGCGCGCTCGCGTTCAAAGCTGAACTAAGCGCGTCCCGGCGCCGGGCCTTCACGGCGCCGGCGCCCCCGCCATCCCGCTTGCCGTTTTAAAACGGTTTGTACGGCAGGAATTTACCGTCAAGCACGATGACCGCGCGGTAACTGCCGTCCGCGTCCTGGACTTTCTTCAGCTCTATCTTGAAGTCGATGGCGCTGATGATGCCGTCGCCGAATTGCTCGTGCACCAGCGCCTTCAGCGTGCTGCCGTAGACCTGCATCATTTCATGGAAACGATAAATAGTGGGGTCGCTCGGCACGCCGCCGGGGATGCTGCCGCGCATCGGCACCGCCTGCAACAGCGCCGCCGCCTCCGGCGCCAGTCCCAGCCGCTCGGCGACGCTGCGCGCGGCAACGGCCGGCAAGGGGTGCTGGCCGAGCAGGGCGGCCGTCACGAACACGGTGCTCAGCCCGGTGTCGCGGGCCAGTTCGTCCCACGACAAATTCCTTTGCGCCTTCGCGTCGACGATCGCCGCGCTCAGGGCCTGGCGCGGCAGTGGGGAGAACTGTGATTGCAGCATGGTGTGCCTTTCGATGGGTGGGATGGCGGCCGGACGGCGCGGTTTTTACATGACGATTAAACAATGGCAAGTGTGGCTGAGGACGCCGGTGCGGCGCCGACTATCCACCGTCGGCCTGAGATAAATCAACTGTGGTCGAAATAAATGCCTGGACGACGGGGAAAAAGGGCTGCGCCGCAACAATGCGGTGCGGCCCCGGCGCGTATTGCGCGCGCCTTACATCGAGAAGGGTTGGGCCGGCAGGTACTTGCCGTCGAAGGTGGCGGCGGCGCGCAGGCCGCCGTCCGGGTCCACGACCTTCCGCATGTCGAGCTTGAAGTTGATGGCGCTGATGATGCCATCGCCGAACCGCTCGTGCACCAAGGTGACGACGGCTCAGGCGTACGCCGCCTCGGGTTTCGACTGGTGCCACTGGAGCCGGCGCCGGCGCCGCGCGTGGTGGCGCTGCTCACGCGCAAGGGCGCCTACCAGGGCGCGGCCGCGCAAGCCTTCGCCGCGCTGGCCGCCAGCTTGGCCGAGGAAGGCGCCCGCGCGGCGCTGCTGGCGCACCCGACCTGAGCCAAGGAACGCGGGCCGGGCGGGAAATGCGCCCGGCGCCCTTGGCCATTCGCCGATCCCCTGCTATAATCCGGCCTTTCGCGGCTGTAGCTCAGTTGGATAGAGTACTTGGCTACGAACCAAGGGGTCGTGGGTTCAATTCCTGCCAGCCGCACCAGAATATCGGGGACTAGATTGCAAAATCTAGTCCCTTTTTCTATTTCCCCGCCGGCGTAGGCGCCATCCTCACATTTTCCACCCCGGCAGCATGGCGCGGTGCAAACAGAAATTGAATATTGCTGTGATTTGTGCAAACATGAATAATTAACCATTCACGTGAGGGCGCGGCATGTCGAGCGAACAATTGACGTATGAATTAACAAACGCGCAAGTTCCTTTCAGCGCCATTCAGCTGGAGCTGGAGCAAGCCTATTCGAGCTTGAAGGAGCCTGCCAGCGATGCGGCGCAACGGGCCGTCGAAGCGGGTATCGATACGGCCGCGCTGCCCGGAACCTTTGGCCAAGTTCTTAGTGTCAAGAAATCCGCCGCGGGGGTCGACAGCTCCCTGGTCGAACTCATTATTGCCGTGAGCGGCTCGGGCCTGGCGGCGACGGTGGCGACCGATCTGTGGAAGAAAGTGTTGCTGCCGATCTTGGTCGCCAAGTTTGGCGTTGACGCGATTGTTGCCAAGGCCAAGCCGAAAAAAGAGTCGCCTGAACAGGCCGACGGCGATTCCGACTGAGCGGGAGGGCGACGGTCGTGAGCTCGCACCTTGCCTGGCCTCATTTTGCCGCGCTGATGGCGCGGTTCAAATGGATAGAGACGGAACTTGCCCAGGGAAACGCGCTTGCCTCGCTGTATCTTGATCCAACGGCGCGCGCTATTCTGAAAGGCGTGGAGCGCAGCATTGACGCCTCCACGGTCGCCTCCTGCGTTGGCGTGCCGGCGTTGGATGAGTTCCTGGCGAAAATCCATACCGTTTTCAGCGCCAATCACGCCATTGCCGGCCTTTCCGCGACGAATCAAGGTCTTGTGCAGTCTGTTGGGAAAAATTTTCTGTCGCAACCATGCGCGCATTGCCACGCCTCCATAAAATGCAGCGCCGCGGACGCCGCGCGCATGGCCAATTCGCGCAATATTGAACACGCCGGCACCTGCTTCGTCTTGCTGAGGGAGTTGTTCGACTTTGTCGTTGGCTTTTGCAGGCAACTTTGTGCGCGCTACGCGAGCAATAATTGCACTTGGCTGCTGGAGCTGAACACCGCCCACCTGAACGTGCGCAACAGCGCGCTCGATCTGGCGGTCACGGGCAGGACCCGGGAAACGCCCGGGCGCACGGTGCGCGCTATCGAGCTCCACTTCTACGTGCCGGACGTGGTGCTGGCGGACTATTACGCCTGCTTGTATATCCTGTTTCACGAGTGTTTCGTGCATGGCTGCTGCGGGCTCAGTCTCGATTCGAGCGAAGCCGGTTATTCGGATATGTTCCATGAGGGCTGGATGGACTGGGTGGGCTTGCAATTGCTTGAGCAACAACTTGGCGAAGCGCTCCAGCGGCACGGTGGCCGTCTGCGGGGCTTGGCAAAGGAGTTTGTCAACGCGGGACGCCGTGCGCAATGGCGGCGCAACGACTTCGCCAGGCCCAGCCACAATGCCGCCGCGGAATATGCCAGCGGCGCGGCGGCGGCCTTGGACTTTTGGCATTTCTGTGGCGTCACGCTTGAGGACGCCGCCAGCGCGTGGGACGTTCTGTTCCGTTTTTCCGTAGGACTGAACTTGTCGCAGAGGTCCGACGAGGATCGCGCCTTGATGGTCGATAAAGTGCGGGAACACTTGAGCGGCTCGGCGGCTGCATCGACCTTCATCGAGGGTAAGCTTAGCCAAGGCATCCAGCAGTTCGCCTTGGACGGCCAGGTCGGAACCTTGTTGAGCGTGATACACTCGCTTTAATTATTCACTTGAATAATGAATGCGGACTCCTATACTGATCGCAGGGCGTTCGCTCCAGTGCTTGATGAGGCAGAAAAATGTTGAAAACGAACACGATTCTCGCGGCAATGGTCAGGCTGGAGCACTTTACTGTCGCCAGCCTGGCCGCCGCCGCCGATGAAAAACCTGCAACGGTACGCACGGTGTTGAATCGAAACATCGATTGTGTCGTTAAGAAAAAGTTGCTTTCCGAGCCGCGACGGCGCGGCGGCCAGGTGGATACCTATACGCTGTCGGATGCGGGCAGAAGCAAGATTAAGGCCGGGCTTCAGCAAATTTTTGCTTCGCTGACGGACGATTGGCGGGAAACCACGCGGCAACAGGGCTGGGTGTCGCCCTTGAGCGCGGTGCCGCTTCCCCTGTCCACGGCTGAAGAGGCGCTTAATGCCGTGGAACAAAACCGTGATCAGGATCAGAAAGTCCGGTTTTTCCTCAAACGGGTAAGCAGCAATCTCGGCTTGCTACAGCGGGACTTGAGCGATGGCTCGCTGCGGATGAATGAGGATGTCGCGCGCCGCGTCCAGCACGTTGAAGAACGATATCAACGCTGGTGCACGGACTTGGACATGCGGGCGGACAAGGTGACGGTGGCCGATTTTCCCGTGGCGCACGGCCGTGCGGCGCGTTCGTCCACGCCGGTGGCGGATCAGCCGACCGTCGCTTCCTCCGTGGTCAAGCGCGTCGCGGGGCTACGCCATGTGTTCGAGGAAGTATCCAAATCGCTGCGCCAGCTGCGCCTGAATGTCAACCGCGAACCCGGTGAAGTGTGCCTGTTGATCGGCCCGGCGATGGACGATGAAAACTCGAAGTCCTTGGCCGCCTTCATTCATGGCGGCTTCAATATTCTGCTGAGCCAAAAGGGCAGCGTCAAACGGATCGACACGGCCTGGTTTGGCGAGGCCGGGTACGACGTTGCGGACGCCGCCGACTATCTTTTGGTGACGGTCGATTCGGGTGGGCAGAAGAAGGCGCTGGACGAGGCGATTGCGCGCATTCACAGCGTTGCGGAAGCGGGGATGCGGGTGATTGTGCTCGACGAGTCGTCGCAGGCCAGCCGGCGCTTCGAGCGCGCCGGAATCGGCTCCTGGCAATACCTTCCCGAGGCTGGAAGCGCCGATATGGGCGGCCTGCTCAAACTATTGGCGCGCTCCGCTTAAGCGTTTGCCGCAGCGCCGCCCGGTCGACGGCGACAGGCGTTAGCGCGTTGCGACGGTCGCGCCGTGAAATTATCCGATTTACCCGTCGATTCCATCGGCCGGTCTGGAACCGGGGCTGACGCGCGACCGTCCGCCCTTGGCCGTTCGCCAAACCCCTGCTATAATCTTGCCTTTCGCGGCTGTAGCTCAGTTGGATAGAGTACTTGGCTACGAACCAAGGGGTCGTGGGTTCAATTCCTGCCAGCCGCACCAGAATATCGGGGACTAGATTGCAAAATCTAGTCCCCTTTTTCTAGTGGGCCCTGCGTGGGGCAGTAGCGAACCCGGGAGCGTGCATGACGATTATTACCTGCATTGAAGACTTGCGCGTGTTGGCGCAGAAGCGCGTGCCGCGCATGTTTTACGATTACGCCGACGCCGGTTCGTGGACGGAGTCGACCTACCGCGCCAATAGCGGCGACTTCGCGCAGATCAAATTCCGCCAGCGGGTCGCCGTCAACCTGGAAAATCGCAGCCTGGCATCGACGATGGTGGGGCAGCCGGTGGCGATGCCGGTGGCGCTGGCGCCGACCGGCCTGACCGGCATGCAGCACGCCGACGGCGAAATACTGGCGGCGCGCGCGGCCGAGCGCTTCGGCGTGCCGTTCACGCTGTCGACGATGAGTATCTGCTCGATCGAAGACGTGGCCGCGCACACCAGCAAGCCGTTCTGGTTCCAGTTATACGTGATGAAGGACCGCGCGTACATCAACCGCCTGATCGACCGCGCCAAGGCGGCCGGCTGCTCGGCGCTGGTGCTGACGCTCGACTTGCAGGTGCTGGGACAGCGCCACAAGGATTTGCGCAACGGCCTGTCGGCGCCGCCCAAGCTAACCCTCGCCAACCTGCTCAACATGGCCAGCAAGCCGCGCTGGTGCAAGGGCATGCTGGGCACCAAGCGCCGCGGCTTCGGCAACATCGTCGGCCACGCGACGTCGGTAACGGACATGTCGTCGTTGTCGGCCTGGACCCAGCAGCAGTTCGACCTGAGCCTGTCGTGGCGCGACGTCGAGTGGATCAAGCAGCGCTGGGGCGGCAAGTTGATCATCAAAGGCATCATGGACGCCGAGGACGCGCGCCTGGCCGCCGCCAGCGGCGCCGACGCGCTGATCGTCTCGAACCACGGCGGCCGCCAGCTCGACGGCGCGCAATCGTCGATCGGCGCGCTGCCGGCCATCGTCGACGCCGTCGGCGCACAGATCGAGGTGCACATGGACGGCGGCATCCGCTCCGGCCAGGACGTCATCAAGGCGCTGGCGCTGGGCGCCAAGGGCGTCTACATCGGCCGGCCCTTCCTGTACGGGCTGGGCGCGCTGGGCGAGGCGGGCGTCGACAAATGCCTAGCCATCATCCGCAACGAACTCGATTTGACGATGGCCTTCTGCGGCCTGCGCGACGTGCGCGACGTCGACCGGCGCATCCTGCTGCCGGGGACCTTTTAGGCCACCACGTTGCGCGGGCGGCCGGCGGCGAACGCCTCGACGTTGTCGATCAACTGGTCGGCCAGCGCCTGCATCGCCTGGCCGCTGGCCCAGGCGGTGTGCGGCGTCAGGATGAAGTTCGGCAGGCGCAGCTTGAGCAGCACGTTGTCGGGCGGCGGCGGCTCCTGCGCCAGCACGTCGAAGCCGGCGCCGCCGATAACGCCGTCGCTCAGCGCGGCCGCCAGCGCGGCCTCGTCGACCAGGCCGCCGCGCGCGGTGTTGATCAGCAGCGCCGTCGGCTTCATGCGCGCCAGCTCGGCCGCGCCGATGATGTGGCGGGTCTGCTCGCTCAGCGGCAGGTGCAGGCTGAGCACGTCCGACGTCGCCAGCAGCTCGTCCCAGGACAGCGCCGTCACGTCCGGGTCCGTCACCGGCGAGCGGGTGTGCACGCACACTTCCATGCCGAAGGCGCGCCCCAGTGCCGCCACCGACTTGCCGAGCGCGCCGTAGCCGAGCAGGCCGAGGCGGCTGCCGTGCAGGTCGCGGATCGGATGGCCGAGCAGGCAAAAGCGCGCCGAGCGCTGCCACATGCCGGCTTCGACGTCGGCGCGGTAGTCGAGCAGCTTGCGCCGCAGCGCCAGCATCAGCGCCATGCAGTGCTCCGGCACCGAGGCCACCGCGTAGTCGCGGATGTTGCACACGACGATGCCGCGCGCGCGGCACGCCGCCAGGTCGATGATATCGGTGCCGGTGGCGGCCACGGCGATCATTTTCAGTTGCGGCAGTTGCGCCAGGTCGGCCGCGCGCAGCGGCACCTTGTTGCTGATGGCGATGCTGGCCTCGGCCAGGCGCCCGGCGGCCGCGGCGGCGCTCGTCGACGGGTACTCGCGCCATTCGTGGGCGAAGGCGGGCGGGCGCAGCGTGGCGATCAGGCTGTCGCGGTCGAGGAAGACGATGTTGTGCGGTGTGGTCATCAGATGGCTACCTGTAGAGGGGTGGAGGCTGCCGCGGCGCGCTCTTGAGCTGCATGCCGGGGTGGTTGGAAAACAGTTCGGCGACCCATTCGACGAACACCCGCACCTTGGCCGACAGGTGGCGGTTTTGCGGGTACACCACGTGCACCGGCAGCGGGTCCGAACTCCAGTCGGGCAGCAGCAGTTCCAGGCGGCCGTCGTCGAGGTAGGGCTGGGCGGTGAAGTTGAGCATCTGCATTACGCCCAGGCCGGCCAGGCCGGCGCTGATGTAGGCGTTCGAGTCGTTCAGCGCGATATGGCCCGCCAGCGGCTGCTGGATGCGCTCGTCGCCGCGGCTGAAGTCCCAGTCGTAGGTCTTGCCGGTCTTGGACGAGAAATAGTTCACGCAGCGGTGCCGTAGCAGGTCGCCGGGGTGCCGCGGCCGGCCGAATTTGTCCAGGTAGGCCGGCGCCGCGCAGGTGGTGAACTGGACGATGCCGACGCGCCGCGCGATCAGCGTCGAGTCGCCCAGCTGGCCGCCGCGCACCGCGCAGTCGACCCCTTCCTCGATCAGGTCGACCGGGCGGTCGCTGCAGCCGAGGTCCAGCGTAATGTCGGGGTAGCGCTCGAAGAAGGCCGGCAGGGCGGGGATGATGATCTCGCCGGCGACGCCGGTGGGCGCCTCCACCCGCAGCCGCCCGCTCGGGCTCAGGCGGGTGCGCGACAGCGACTCCTCGGCTTCGCGCACGTCGGCCAGGATGCGCAGGCAGCGCTCGTAGTAGGCGGCGCCGTCGGCGGTGATGCTGACTTGGCGCGTGGTCCGGTGCAGCAGCTTGACCGCCAGCGCCGTCTCCAGCGACTGGATCAGCGTCGACACGCTGGCCTTGGGCAGTTGCATGTTCTCGGCCGCGCGCGTAAAACCGCCGGCGTCGACCACTTGCACGAACACTTCCATCGCTTGCAGTTTATTCATTGGTTTTCCCTATTGTTCGGATTCCTGAACAATCAATTCGACATTGCAGTATTTATCATATTGTAGAACAAGTTTATAGTTGTTGTACTGCAGCATAAATGCAGGGGTCGTCGGAAGTTATCGGGAGAAATGTCATGGGTCATCGGGATGGAATCTTTGCAGTCGTCGCTCTTGCGTTGAGCTCACTTGCTTTGGCCGGAATGGTGAATACCGACGTTTATTCGCAGGCGGCGCAGGCCGAGGCCAGCGGTTACGACGCGCTGGTGTCGCAGGTGTCGCACGGTTCCGCGCTGCTGTGCGCCAACGAGTTGGCGCTGCCTGCCGAACTGAGCGCGGCCTCCGGCAAGGCGCTCGCGCAATGACGGCGGTGCCGTCCGACGCGCAGCTGACGATACGCGACATGGAAGTGCGCGGCGCGCAGGACGCGTTGGCGGCGCGGATCTACACGGCCGGCGCGCCCGGCGCCAAGCTCGACAGCCTGATCGTGTTTTTCCACGGCGGCGGCTTCGTCGGCGGCGACCTGGAGGACGGCGACGACTTCCTGCGCTGCCTGGTGCTGGGCAGCCCGAAGCAGATCGTGCTGGCGACCAATTACACCCTGGCCACGGTGCGCCCGTTTCCCGCCGCCGTGGAAGACGCCCACGCCGTGCTGGTGTGGGCCAAGAAGAACAAGACCAAGCTGGGCTGGACCGGCAAGCAATTGATCGTTTCCGGCATCGAGGCCGGCGCCAACCTGGCGGCCGTGTGTACGCTGATGTCGCGCGACCGCGGCGGCCCGGCGCTGGCGGGCCAAATCCTGATCATGCCGATGCTCGATCCCGGCCTGAGCAGCTGTTCGATGCGGGCCATGCCGTCCTGCCCGGACATGATCGAGGTGGCCGACGTGTGCGCCGCCGGCTACCGCGGCTACCTGCCGAACGCCGCCGACCGCACCCACCCGTACGCCTCGCCGTTGCAGTCGAGCCGTTTGAAGAACCTGCCGCCGGCACTGATCATGTCGGCCGAGGACGACCCGCTGCGCGACGAGGCGGAACAATACGGCGCCAAGCTGATTGCCTGTGGCATCAAGACCACCGTCAGCCGCATGCCGCCGGCGCCGCTGCAAGAACCGGGCGCCCGCAACGAATGCGCCTGCAAGGCGCGCGCGTTGAGCGAGATGGCCGACTTCATCGCCACCCTGGAGCCGGCCCCGGCAAGCTGAACGGGAAGACCAGCATGAGTATTTACACCAACAAGTTTACTTTCTAAGATGTAAGCACTACACTGTGTAGTGTATATTTTCGCCGCCATAGACAGCACGCGGGTCTGCGCCCGCCCCGAATCACCTGTATCAAGCCAGAAGGCATTGTTCCGCCTAAATCATTATAAATTTCATAACAAAAGGGAAAAATATGAAAAACGTTCAACAATTGACGACGCTGGCACGGCCGCTCGCCGCCGCGCTGGCACTGGCGGGGCTGGCAGCCCTGGGCTTGAGCGCGTGCGATTCGGCCAATAGCAAGGCGCAGGAAGCGCCGGCGCAGGCTGGTCCGCCGATTTCGGCCGCCGCCGTGGTGGAAAAACAAATCGTCGAAACCCAGGAATTCTCGGGCCGCCTGGAAGCGGTCGAGCGCGTCGAAATCCGTTCGCGCGTCGGCGGCTTCATCACCTCCGTCAACTTCAAGCCGGGCAGCGAAGTGAAAAAGGGCGACGTCTTGTTCGTCATCGACCCGCGGCCGTTCCAGGCCGAGATGAGCCGCGCCGAAGCGGCCGCCTTGTCGGCCCGCGCCAAGGCCGACCTGGCCAAGCTGGAGCTGGTGCGCGCCGAAAAGCTGTTGGCCGAAAAAGCCATCCCGCAGCGCGAACTCGACGAGAAGGCTTCCGGCCTGAAGGAACTCGACGCCAACGCCCGCGCCGCCCAGGCCTCGTTTGAAGCGGCCAAGCTGAACCTGAGCTTCACCCAGGTGCACGCGCCGATCAACGGCCGCGTCAGCAAGGCCGAAATCACCGTCGGCAACCTGATCGACGGCTCCGCCGTGCTGACCTCGGTGGTGTCGACCGACCGCATCTACGCCAGCTTCGACGGCGACGAAGACACCTACCTGCGCGTCGGCGCCCAGTCGCACAAGGGCGCGCCGGTCACGGTGCGGGTCGGCCTGGCCAACGAAGCGGGCTTTCCGCACGAGGGCAAGCTGGAATTCGTCGACAACCAGCTCGATCCGAAAACCGGCAGCGTGCGCATGCGCGCCACCTTCGCCAACGCCGACAACGTGCTGGTTCCCGGCCTGTTCGCCCGCGTCCAGCTGGACGCCGGCAACGGCGGCAAGGAGCAGACCCGCGCGCTGTTGATCAGCGACCGCGCCATCGGCACCGACCAGAACCGCAAGTTCGTCTTCGTCGTCGGCGCCGACAGCAAGGCCGAATACCGCCCGGTGAAACTGGGACCGACGGTGGACGGCTTGCGCGTGGTGCGCGAGGGCTTGAAGGCGGGCGAGAAAATCGTCGTCAACGGCCTGCAACGCGTGCGCCCCGGCGCCCCGGTGACGGCGCAGGTGGTGGCGATGGACTTCGATCCGGCCGCCCCGGTCGCCAAACCGGAAGCAAAACAACCGGCTAAACCAGCGGCGAAAGACGCCAAGGTCGCAGCCACGGCGGCATCGACTGTAAAGGAATAAATCATGAATTTTTCACGCTTTTTTGTCGACAAGCCGATCTTCGCGGCGGTGTTGTCGATCATTATTTTCGTGGCCGGCTTGCTGTCGATCTTCAAGCTGCCGATCTCGGAATACCCGGACGTGGTGCCGCCTTCGGTGGTGGTGCGCGCGCAGTACCCGGGCGCCAACCCGAAAGTCATCGCCGAAACCGTCGCCGCGCCGCTGGAGGAGCAAATCAACGGCGTCGAGAACATGCTCTACATGTCCTCGCAAAACACCTCCGACGGTTCGCTGGCGCTGACCGTCACCTTCAAGATCGGCACCAACGTCGAGCAGGCTGAAACGCAGGTGCAAAACCGCGTCCAGCGCGCCCTGCCGCGGCTGCCGGAAGAGGTGCGCCAGATCGGCGTGACCACCGTCAAAAGCTCGCCCAACCTGACCTTGGTGGTGCATTTGACCTCGCCCGACAACCGTTACGACGACCTGTACCTGCGTAACTACGCAGTGCTGAACGTCAAAGACCAGCTGGCCCGCATTCCGGGCATGGGCGAAGTCAATATGTTCGGTTCCGGCGACTACGCCATGCGCGTCTGGCTCGATCCGCAAAAAGTGGCGGGCCGCGGCCTGACCGCCGGCGACGTCGTCGGCGCCATCCGCGAGCAGAACGTGCAAGTGGCCGCCGGGGTGATCGGCCAGTCGCCGGCCAAGGACAGCCAGTTCCAGCTGACCGTCAACACCCAGGGCCGTTTGCAATCGGTCGAGGAGTTCGGCGAGATCATCGTGCGCACCAACGCCGACGGCGCCCTGACGCGCCTGAAGGACGTCGCGCGCATCGAGATGGGATCGAACTCCTATTCGCTGCGTTCGCTGCTGAATAATAAATCGGCGGTCGGTATCGGTATTTTCGAGGCGCCCAACGCCAACGCGCTGCAACTGTCGACCGACGTGCGCGCCAAGATGGACGAGCTGAAAAAGGATTTCCCGCAGGGCCTGGACTACAGCGTCGTCTACGATCCCACCCAGTTCGTCAGCGAATCGATCAGCGCCGTCATCCACACCCTGTTGGAAGCGGTGGCCCTGGTGGTGCTGGTGGTGATCATCTTCCTGCAAACCTGGCGCGCCTCGATCATCCCGCTGCTGGCGGTGCCGGTGTCGATCATCGGCACCTTCGCGGTCATGCTGGGTTTCGGCTTTTCAATCAACACCTTGTCGCTGTTCGGGCTGGTGCTGGCGATCGGTATCGTCGTCGATGACGCCATTGTCGTGGTGGAAAACGTCGAGCGCAATATCTCGATGGGCAAGAGCCCGCGCGACGCCACCATCCAGGCGATGAAGGAAGTCAGCGGCCCGATTATCGCCATCGCCCTGGTGCTGTGCGCCGTGTTCGTGCCGATCGCCTTCGTCTCCGGCCTGTCCGGCCAGTTCTACCGCCAGTTCGCGCTGACCATCGCCATCTCGACCGTGATTTCGGCGTTCAGCTCGCTGACGCTGGCCCCGGCCCTGGCCGCCGCGCTGCTGAAGCCGCACGACGCGCCGAAAGACGCGCTGACGCGCCTGATGGACAAGCTGTTCGGCCGCTTCTTCGCCTGGTTCAACCGCTTCTTCGGCCGCACCTCGGCCAAGTATGAAAGCGGCGTCAAGGGCGTGCTGCGCCGCAAAGGCGCCTCGGTCGCGGTGTACGCCATGCTGGCGGTCGCCGCCGCGTTCATGTTCAAGGTGGTGCCGAACGGTTTCGTGCCTGGCCAGGACAAGCAATACCTGGTCGGCTTCGCGCAACTGCCCGACGCCGCCTCGCTGGAACGCACCGACGCCGTGATCCGCCGCATGTCCGACATCGCCATGAAAGTCCCCGGCGTGGAATCGTCGGTGGCCTTCCCCGGCCTGTCGATCAACGGTTTCACCAACGCGCCGAACGCCGGTATCGTCTTCACGGCGCTGAAACCGTTCAGCGAGCGCACTTCGAAGGAGCAGTCCGGCCAGGCCATCGCGGCCGAAATCAACAAGCAAATGGGCGCGGTGCAGGACGCCTTCATCATGGTCTTCCCGCCGCCGCCGGTGAACGGGCTGGGCACCATCGGCGGCTTCAAGATGATGATCGAAGACCGCGGTAACGTCGGCTACGACGAGTTGTACAAGGCGACCCAGGCGATGCAGATGAAGGCATGGCAAAATCCGAAGCTGGCCGGCGTGTTCTCCAGCTTCCAGATCAACGTGCCGCAGCTGTTCGCCGACGTCGACCGCGCCAAGGCCAAGCAGCTGGGCGTGCCGCTGACGAGCATTTACCAGACCTTGCAGATCAACCTCGGTTCGATGTACGTGAACGACTTCAACCAGTTTGGCCGCACCTACCAAGTGCGGGTGCAGGCCGACGCGCCGTTCCGTTCGCAGGCCGAAGCCATCGCGCAACTGAAGGTACGCAACGGCCAGGGCGAGATGATTCCGCTGTCGTCGCTGATGCGTGTTAAAGACAGCTACGGCCCCGACCGCGTGCAGCGCTACAACGCCTACGTGTCGGCCGACATGAACGGCGCGCCGGCCCCCGGCGTGTCGTCCGGCGAAGCGCAGGCCGAGCTGGAGAAGATCGCCCGCGAAGTGCTGCCGAAGGGTATCACCTACGAGTGGACCGACCTGACCTACCAGGACATCCTGTCCGGTAACACGATGATTTACGTGTTCCCGCTGTGCGTGTTGCTGGTGTTCCTGGTGCTGGCCGCCCAGTATGAAAGCTGGACCCTGCCGCTGGCCGTCATCTTGATCGTGCCGATGTCGATCCTGTGCGCGCTGATCGGCGTCAAGCTGACCGGCGGCGACAACAACGTCTTCACGCAGATCGCGTTGTTCGTGCTGGTCGGGTTGGCGTCGAAAAACGCGATTCTGATCGTCGAATTCGCCAGGGAACTGGAAGACCACGGCCGCACCATCGTCGAAGCGGCGCTGGAGTCTTGCCGCCTGCGTCTGCGTCCTATCCTGATGACGTCGATCGCCTTCATCATGGGTGTGGTGCCGCTGGTGTTTTCGCACGGCGCCGGTTCGGAAATGCGCCACGCGATGGGTGTGGCGGTCTTCGCCGGCATGCTGGGCGTGACCTTCTTCGGCCTGTTCCTGACACCGGTGTTCTACGTGCTGCTGCGCACGCTGGCCCAGCGCCTTGGCAAAAAAACCGACGCGGCGGTAGCAGTGGCCGCGCCAAAATTGGAAGGGACACATTAATGGGTACAGCAATGAAGACAAGCGCTATCGCCAAGCGCGTCGCGCCCCTGCTGGCAGCGCTGCTGCTGGTGGCCTGCGCCGCGCCGGAATTCAAGCAACCGCAAATGGCGCTGCCGGCCGCCTTCAAAGAGGCGCCGCAGCCGGTGCAAACGGCCGCCGACGGCAGCCGCTGGAAACAGGGCCAGCCGGCCGAGCAGCAGCCGCGCGGCGAATGGTGGCTGGCGTTTAACGACCCGGCGCTGAACCAGTTGATCGCCGAGGCGACCAAGGCCAACGCCAACCTGGCGGTGGCGGCGGCGCGGGTGCGCCAGGCGCGCGCCATCGCCGGCATCGCCGAAGCGGACCGCGTTCCGCAGATCGGCGCCGGCGTCGGCGCCCAGCGCAGCCGCGCCTCGGCGGTGTCGCTGGGGCTGCCGCAGGGCACCGCGGTGGCGCCGGCGACGCTCTACCAAGCCAACCTGACGGCCAGCTACGAGCTCGACCTGTTCGGCCGCGTCGCCTCGAACGTCAGCGCCGCGCGCGCCGACGCCGCCGCCGTCGAAGCGACCTTCCGCTCGGTGCTGCTGGCGCTGCAGGCCGACGTCGCGCAAACCTACTTCCGTTTGCGCGCCACCGACGCCGAGCTGGCCACGCTGGACCAGACCGTGCGTCTGCGCGAAGAGGGCGTGCACGTCAACCAGCGCCGCTACGACCTGGGCGACATCGGCGAATTCGACCTGGCCCGCGCCAAGACGGAACTGTCGACCACCCGCGCCGAAGCGATCGGCCTGCAGCGTCAGCGCGTCAACGCCGAGCACGCGCTGGCGGTCCTGCTGGGCCAGCCGGCCGCCAACTTCACGGCCGGCGTCAGCCCCTTGCTCGACAGCGCGCCGATGCCGGCGATCCCGGCCGGCATGCCGTCGTCGCTGCTGGAGCGCCGTCCCGACATCGCCTCGGCGCAGCGCGCCATGATGGCGTCGAACGCCCGCATCGGCATCGCCAAGTCGGCGATGTTCCCGGCGCTGACGCTGAACGCCTCCGGCGGCGGCGCCTCCGACGTCTTCTCCGACATCTTCAAGTGGAGCACGCGTTCGTGGGTGCTGGGCGCGCTGATGTCGATGCCGATCATCGACGGCGGGCGCAACAAGGCCAATATCACGCGCAGCGAAGCGCTGCTCGACGAGTCGGTGGCGAGCTATCGCCAAAGCGTGCTGGTGGCCTTCGCCGAAGTCGAAGACAACTTGGCCGGCCTGCGCATCCTGGCCGGGCAGGGCGAGCAGATCGACGACGCCGTCGTCTCGGCGCGGCGCTCGGCCGACCTGGCGCGCAAGCTGTACGCGGCCGGCCGCTCCAGCTACCTCGACCTGCTCGACGCCCAGCGCAACCTGGCCAACGTCGAACGCAGCGCGGTGCAACTGCGCGGCAGCCGCGCAGTGACCACCGTCGCGCTGATCCGCTCGCTGGGCGGCGGCTGGGACAGCGCCGCGACGGCCAGCAAGTAACAAAGTACACGGCGGGGCATAACAAAACGGCGGACGCGCAAGCGTTCCGCCGTTTTTTTGCTGAGACAAAGTGAGCAAGGGGACAGACCACGATTTCCGAGGGAATCTTTCTCGGAAATCGTGGTCTGTCCCCGGTATGATATGACAATGAACCCAGTCCAATCGTTTTATGACGTGATCGTCGTCGGCAGCGGCCCCGGCGGCGCGGCGGTCGCGCGCGACCTGGCGCGCCGACAGCTGCGCGTACTGATCCTCGAACAGGGCAGCGCCGCCCCGCTGACCGGCACCCTGGGCCAGATGGCGGCGATGGCCGCCATCCCCGGCAAAGGCGCGTTCTTCAACCAGGACGGCTCGCTGCTGGTGCGCGGCGTCGCCGCCGGCGGTAGTTCGGCGATCAATTTCGCCACCGCGATGGCGCCGCCGCTGCCGTACTTCGCCAAGTACGGCGTCGACCTGGGGCCGGCGCTGGCGGCGCTGCGGCGCGAATTGCCGATGGCGCCGCTGCCCGACGCGCTGATCGGACCGATGGCCAAGCGCATCATGCAGGGCGCCCGCGCGCTCGGCCACGACTGGCAAAAACTCGACAAAATGATCTACCCCGACAAATGCCGCAGCGGCTGCTGGCGCTGCGTCTACGGCTGCCCGTTCGGCGCCAAATGGACCGCAAGGAATCTGCTCGACGACGCCGTCGCGGCCGGTGCCGAACTGCTGTCGGAGGCGAAGGCGCAGCGCGTGATCGTCGAGCAGGGGCGGGCGAGCGGCGTCGAATTCACGCGTCAGGGCCAAACGCGGCAAGCCCGCGCCGGCGTGGTCGTGCTGGCCGGCGGCGGCATTGGCAGCCCGCGGTTGCTGCACGCGTCCGGGCTGGCGGCCGGCTACGACCGCCATTTCAGCGATCCGGTCATCGCCGTCATGGGCAGCGTCGACGACGTCGACGGCGGCGCCGAGGTGCCGATGGCGGCCGGCACGCATCTGCACGGCGACGGCATCACGCTGGCCGACATGGCGCTGCCGCGGCCGATGTACCAGGCCTTCGCCGCGCAGGTGGGGCGCTTCGACCGCCTGTTGGCGCACCGCCGCACCTTGACGGTCATGGTCAAGATCCGCGACGAACTGGGCGGGCGCATCGGGCCGCGCTGGGTGAACAAGTCGCTGCAGCCGGCCGACCGGCAAAAGCTGGCGCGCGGCGTCGAACTGGCGCGCGCGATCCTACGCCAGGCGGGCGCGAAACATCAGTTCAACAGCCTGCATTTCGCCGCGCATCCGGGCGGCAGCGTACGCATCGGCGACGGCGTGGACGCGACGTTACAGACGCCGACCGGGAATTTGTTCGTGTGCGACGCGTCGGTGATACCGGAGGCATGGGGCTTGCCGCCGACATTGACGTTGCTGTGCTTGGGGACAAGGCTGGCCGCGCACCTGGCGGACAGCTAGGGCGGCCATGCGCCGGGGGGGGGGGGGAGGGAAAAACAGAGAACCGCGAGAAAAACTGTTCGCTCTTGACAGTGGTAACTAGCAACAACGCCGATGGCCCCCTTCTTCTTGTACC
>NZ_JBJXIB010000015.1:0-59966 GCF_046115965.1 Janthinobacterium sp. CG_23.3
CCCGCCCTTGACCCCGCCGATACCGAAACAAGGGATAGGATAAATTTGCGAAAAACCAGTTGACTTGGAATTCATCATAGAAGGTCGGGTTAGCCGGAACGGCGTAACCCGACAACGTTGGCCTGGAGCAGCACGACTTGCTTCGGCCAACATGGTCGGATTACGCGTGCCGCTAATCCGACCTCCGACACGCTAACCATGTGTTCCGTTTTCGCTTTTCAAGGTTTTGCAGTACGCAAGTTGGTTGGCTGCACGTGTCTATCCGGCACGGCCGCAGTTTCCGAGTGTCGTAGATGTAGTACTTGATTCAAAAACAAAAGGGGACAATATGGCAGCTAGTCTGTGGTTCGCGATAGCTTGCGGCGTCATCGCCGTGGTGTACGGCCTCTGGTCGCGCAGTTGGATTTTGCGCCAGGACGCGGGCAACGCCCGCATGCAGGAAATCGCCCTGGCGATCCAGGAGGGCGCCGCCGCCTACCTGGCGCGCCAGTACCGCACCATCGCCATGGTCGGCGCGGTGCTGCTGGTCGCCATTTACGCGCTGCTGGGCCTACACACCGCGCTCGGCTTCCTGATCGGTTCGGTGCTCTCGGGCGCCTGCGGCTTCATCGGCATGAACGTCTCGGTGCGCGCCAACGTGCGCACCGCCCAGGCCGCCACCAAGGGCATGAACGAGGCGCTCGACGTCGCCTTCAAGGGCGGCGCCATCACCGGCATGCTGGTGGTCGGACTGGGCCTGCTGGGCGTGACCCTGTTTTACTGGATGCTGACGGTGGGCGCGCCGGCCGGCGCCGACACCCACAAGCTGATCCAGCCGCTGATCGGCCTGGCCTTCGGCGCCTCGCTGATCTCGATTTTCGCGCGACTGGGCGGCGGCATCTTCACCAAGGGCGCCGACGTCGGCGCCGACCTGGTTGGCAAAGTCGAGGCCGGCATCCCGGAGGACGACCCGCGCAACCCGGCGGTGATCGCCGATAACGTCGGCGACAACGTCGGCGACTGCGCCGGCATGGCCGCCGACCTGTTCGAAACCTATGTCGTGACGCTGATCGCCACCATGCTGCTGGGCGCGCTCTTGATCACCGGCGCCGGCGCGGTCGCCGCCGTCATCTATCCGCTGCTGCTGGGCGCGGTGTCGATCCTGGCGTCGATCGTCGGCTGCTCGATGGTCAAGGCCACGCCCGGCAAGAAAATCATGTCGGCGCTGTACACCGGCCTGTGGTGGGCCGCCGGCCTGTCGCTGCTCGGCTTCGGCGTCGTCACGTGGCAGGTGTGGACCGAGCAGGCCATGCGCGTGAGCATGATGGGCTCGGCCGTGGTCGGCATCGTCCTCACCGGCCTGATGGTCTACATCACCGAGTACTACACCGGCACCGACTTCAAGCCGGTGCGCCACATCGCCGAAGCCTCCACCACCGGCCACGGCACCAACATCATCGCCGGCCTGGGCGTGTCGATGAAGTCGACCGCCTATCCGGTGCTGGCGGTGTGCGCGGCGATCCTGGTGTCGTACCAATTGGGCGGCCTGTACGGCATCGCCATCGCCGCCACGTCGATGCTGTCGATGGCCGGCATCGTCGTCGCGCTCGACGCCTACGGCCCGATCACCGACAACGCCGGCGGCATCGCCGAAATGTCCGGCCTGCCGGACTCGGTGCGCGCCATCACCGACCCGCTCGACGCGGTCGGCAACACCACCAAGGCCGTCACCAAGGGCTACGCCATCGGCTCGGCCGGCCTGGCCGCGCTGGTGCTGTTCGCCGACTACACCCACGCGCTCGAATCGGTGGGCCAGCACATCACCTTCGACCTGTCGAACCCGATGGTCATCGTCGGCCTGTTCATTGGCGGCCTGATCCCCTACCTGTTCGGGGCGATGGCGATGGAGGCGGTCGGACGCGCCGCCGGCGCCGTGGTGGTCGAGGTGCGGCGCCAGTTCCGCGACATCAAGGGCATCATGGACGGCAGCGGCAAGCCGGAATACGACAAGGCGGTCGACATGCTGACCGCCTCGGCCATCAAGGAGATGATCCTGCCGTCGCTGCTGCCGGTGGTGGTGCCGATCGTCGTCGGCATGCTGCTTGGGCCGGCCGCGCTGGGCGGGCTGCTGATGGGCACCATCGTCACCGGCCTGTTCGTGGCCATTTCAATGACTACCGGCGGCGGCGCCTGGGACAACGCCAAGAAATACATCGAGGACGGCAACTTCGGCGGCAAGGGCTCGGACGCCCACAAGGCCGCCGTCACCGGCGACACCGTCGGCGACCCGTACAAGGACACCGCCGGCCCGGCCGTCAATCCTTTGATCAAGATCATCAACATCGTCGCGCTGCTGCTGGTGCCGCTGTTGCCGGCCAGCGGCTGGCTGGCCGTCAGCGCGCCGGTGGCGCTGTACGCGCCGGCGCTGCCGGCCGTCGGCGCGGTCGACGCGGCCGCGCCCGCGGCCCCGAAGTAGACCGGCGCCGGCGACGCCGCGCTTGCCGCGGCGCACGCTGACAGCACGCACAGGCAGCCGTGCCGGGTCGACACCCCGTCGTTGACCCGGCCCGCCTGTCGTTGCTTTTCCACATGGCCGCGCAACGTTTTCTGCAATCCATATCCGTTCGTATCAATCGTGACGAATTGTTACGGCGGCTTTTCTTTCGCGTCGTCTCTGCCAATAATGTCTTCACCTTCATTTGGTTTCGCAACGCCCGGAGGTGGGCCATGGAAAATCAACTCGACCTACTCAAGCACATTTCTCCGCGCCCGCACGGCGCCAGAAAATACCTGAAGCCGGCCTTGGCGCTGGCCTTCCTTGTCGGCTCGGTGTTTTGTAGCAACGCCTGGGGCGACCGCAGCGGCCACCACCACGGCTATAGCCGGGTCCACGTCGGCGTGGCCATTGGCGCCCCGCTGTACTGGGGCGGCGGTTGGTACGGCGACCCGTATTTCGACTATCCCTATGCCTACCGTTACCGTCCTGCGCTGGTGGTGGTGGAAGCGCCCGTGTATGTCGAACGCGGCGTGACGCCGGCAGCGGGGCTGTGGTACTTCTGCAGCAATCCGCAAGGCTATTACCCCTATGTAAAACAATGCTCGACGCCCTGGCGCACGGTGGCGCCATATTCCGTCACACCCTGAAGGGACCGATGACATGCTGACAAAACCACATACCTCACCGGTGTTGCCGGCGGCGCTGGCGGCCCTGCTGCTGGGCGCCTGCACGGTCATGCCCAGCGGCCCGTCGGCGCTGGTGCTGCCGGGCACCGGCAAGAGTTTCGAGCAGTTCCGCGGCGACGATTTTTCCTGCCGGGGTTACGCCCAGTCGCAGTTGGGCGGCGCGTCGGCGCAGCAGGCCGGCGTCGACAGCGGGGTGCGCAGCGCGGCGCTGGGCACGGTGATCGGCGCGCTGGCCGGCGCGGCCATTGACGGCGGCCACGGCGCCGGCGTCGGCGCCGGCACCGGCCTGGCCTTCGGCGCGCTGGCCGGCGCGGGCGCGGCCGACAGTTCCGGCTACGGCATGCAACAGCGTTATGATTACGCCTACCAGCAATGCATGTACGCCTACGGGCACCGGGTGCCGGTCGCCGGCCGGTTCAGCGAGGTGCCGGCCAACGCCGCCGTGCCGCCGCCGAACACGCCGCCGCCGGCCCGTTGACGTATCAGGTAAGGGGAGTCCCGTTGACGTATCAGGTAAGGGGAGTCCGATGAACAATGCGCTTGCCGCGCTGGGCCTGCTTGTTGCGGGCTGGCTCAACCAGGCCGCCGCGCAAACCGGCGCAGCCGAAGCGGCGGCGCCACGCCCATTGCCGGTGTGCGCGCTGGCGCCGGACGACCCCACCAGGCTGGCCGTCGAACCTTGCCGGCCGGCGCCGCCCAGGCAGGACCGGGCGCGCCGCGCGGTGCCGCAAGCCGTCGGACGCATGCCGCCCCGGGTGGCGCCGCCGCTGGCCGCCGCCGCCTCGCCATCAACGCCATCAACGCCATTAACGCCATCGCCACAATCATCCCCATTGCCGCCGTTGCCTATTATTGGCTGCGATAGCGGCGGCTGCCGCGACGCCGCCGGCGTTCGCCACAACGGCGGCGTCGGGAACGCCACCATCGACGCCGGCGGCAGGCAGTGCGTGCGCAACGGCGCATGGTTGCAGTGCTACTAATGTTCTGAACCGTTTTTCTCTGTTCGGCTTGAAAAGTCGCTACAATTGCCGTCACTTGACGTTTACGTAAACGGCAAATAGGCCAGGCGCGCGTCACGGACGGCAAAGCAAGATTGCGCGCCATTTTCACTATCGACGGAGGATTTTTATGCAGATTCAAGACAATGTATTCATCATCACCGGCGGCGCGTCCGGCCTGGGCGCGGCCACCGCGCGCATGCTGACGGCGGCCGGCGGCAAGGTCGTGCTGGCCGACGTGCAGGTCGAGGCCGGCACCAAGCTGGCGGCGGAGTTGAACGGCCAGTTCGTCCAGTGCGACGTCACGTCGGAAGCGGACGGCCTGGCCGTGGTCGCCGCCGCCGTGGCACTGGGCACGCTGCGCGGCCTGATCAACTGCGCCGGCGTGGCGCCGGCCGTGAAAACCGTCGGCAAGGACGGCCCGCATCCGCTCGAGGTGTTCCAGCGCACCGTCAACATCAACCTGGTCGGCACCTTCAACATGGCGCGCCTGGCCGCCGACGCGATGGGCAAGAGCGACGCCACCGCGCAGGGCGAGCGCGGCATTATCGTCAACACCGCCTCGGTGGCCGCCTTCGACGGCCAGATCGGCCAAGCCGCCTACGCCTCGTCGAAGGCGGCCGTGGTCGGCCTGACGCTGCCGATGGCGCGCGACCTGGCGCGCAGCGGCATCCGCGTAATGACGGTGGCGCCCGGCATTTTCGAGACGCCGATGTTGCTGGGCATGCCAGCCGAGGTGCAGGACGCGCTTGGCAAAATGGTGCCTTTCCCTTCGCGCCTGGGCAAGCCGGACGAATACGCCCACCTGGTCAGGGCGATCATTGAAAACGTCATGCTCAACGGCGAGTCGATCCGCCTCGACGGCGCCATCCGCATGCAGCCGAAGTAGGTTCCACGGCGGCTTGGCCGGCGCGATGTTTTAATCTCGCAACATTGCCCACAAACGCGGCAGACCCTGCTACCCTTGGCCGCATGGGAATTCAAAAGAAAACGGGTCTGATCCTGACCGGCGGCGGCGCCCGCGCCGCCTACCAGGTCGGCGTGTTACAGGCGGTCTCGGAGATTTTGTGGGAGGCCGGCTGGCCGCCCGCGCGCAACCCCTTCGACATCATCTGCGGCACCTCGGCCGGGGCCATCAACGCCACCGCGCTGGCCTGCCGCGCCGACAACTTCGGCGAGGGCGTGCAAAAACTGCTCGACGTGTGGCAGCACATCAAGGTCGAACAGGTCTACCGCGCCGATTCGCTGGGCGTGATCCGCTCGGGCGCGCGCTGGCTGTCGCTGCTGTCGTTCGGCTGGATGCTGCGCCAGTGGCGCGCGGCGCCGCCCGCCTCGCTGCTCGACAACACCCCGCTGGTGAGCCTGCTGCACCGCATGCTCGACCTGCCGCGGCTCGACGCCGCGCTGTCGGAGGGGCTGCTGCACGCGCTCGCCGTCACCGCCTCGTCCTATACCGGCGGCCAGCACATGACCTTTTACCAGACCGCCACCGACATACCGCCGTGGATCCGCACCCAGCGCGTGGCGCTGCAGGACCAGATCGGCGTCGAGCACCTGCTGGCGTCGGCGGCGATCCCCTTCATCTTCCCGGCCGTGCCCTTGTTCGTCGGCGGCCACCGCGAGTATTGCGGCGACGGCTCGATGCGCCAGCTGGCGCCGATCTCGCCGGCGATCCACCTCGGCGCCAGCAAGGTGCTGGTGGTCGGCGCCGGCCGCCTGACCGAACCGGCGCGCGACGCCACCGAGTCGGCGCGCTACCCCAGCCTGGCGCAGATCGCCGGCCACGCCATGTCCTCGATCTTCCTCGACGGCCTGGCGGTCGACATCGAGCGCCTGAACCGCATCAACTTGACGCTGTCGATGCTGCCCGAGGAGTTTTTGGCGCGCACGCCGTTGAAGCCGGTCGAGCTGCTGGTGATCGCGCCGTCCGAGCGCCTCGACGACATCGCCAGCCGGCATATCGCCAGTTTGCCGCGGCCGATCCGCACCATGTTGTCGAGCATAGGCGCGGCCGAGGCGCGCGGCGCCGCATTGGCGTCGTACTTATTGTTCGAATCATCATATACTTGCGAGTTGATACGGCTGGGCCAGCGCGACACGCAGGCCCGCAAGGACGATGTGCTGGCGTTTTTCGGCTCTTGACTCCTCCCCGCGAGCGTCGGCCGCGCGCCTTTCCACCCTTTTAGCCCACAGGACGCTTGTGTTGTTACTTCGACGTTTACGTGGCCGGCCCGGCCCGCCGCGGCCGGCGCCGCTGGCGTGGTTGCCAGCGTTGCTGGCGTGGTTGCCAGCGTTGCTGGCGTTGCTGGCGCTGTGCGCCGGCGCGGCCGCGCCGGCCGGCGCCGCGCCGGCGCGCAGCCTGCGCTTCGAACAGCTCAGCGTCGAGCACGGCCTGGCGCAGGAGACCGTGCTGGCGATCGCCCAGGACCGCCAGGGCTTCATGTGGTTCGGCAGCCAGGCCGGCCTGAGCCGCTACGACGGCTACCGCGTCACCACCTACAAGAGCAGCGGCGCCGACCCGCGCAGCCTGGCCGCCGACTGGGTGCGGGTGCTGCACGTCGACCCGTCCGGCCGGCTCTGGGTCGGCACCGACGGCGGCCTCGACCTCTACAACCCGGCCAGCCACGACTTTAGCCACTTCGTGCCGCGCCAGGCCGGCCAGCGCGGCAACGGCAACCGCCACGTCGGCGCCATCGTCGACGACGGCGCCGGCGGCCTGTGGATCGCCAGCGCCGACGGCCTGCAGCATTTCGACCCGGCCAGCGGCCGCTTCACGCTGTGGCACCATGAAGCCGGCCGTCCCGGCAGCCTGGGCGACAACGCCGTCAACGCGCTGGCGCGCGACGGCGCCGGCCGCCTGTGGGTCGGCACAGCCACCGGCCTGGACATGCTGGCGCCCGGCGCGGCCGCCTTCGAACACTTCGCCGTCGAGCCCGACGCCGCCGGCGCCAAGCGCAACGCGGTGCAGGCGCTGCTGGTCGACGCCGGGCAGAACCTGTGGATCGGCAGCCTGGCCGGGGTCGAACGCTGGCGCCTCGGCGGCGTCGGCGCGGCGCCGGCGCGCAGCCGGCTCGGCGCGGCGCAGGGCTTGAAGGAAGGGCGCATCGGCGCGCTGTACCAGGACGCCGACGCCACCATCTGGATCGGCAGCCATTCCGAGGGCCTGTACCGCTGGGACCCGCAAACCGGCCGCCTGGTGCAGTACCGCCACCACGACAGCGACCGCCACAGCGTCGCCGACAACCAGGTATCGGCGTTGTACCGCGACCGCGTCGGCACGTTCTGGGTCGGCACCTGGTACAACGGCGTCAGCCGGGTCGACCTGGGCAGCGGCGGCTTCGCCCATTTCGCCAAGGTGGCCGACGCCGCGCGCTCCTTGTCGGACAATAAGGTGCGCGCGCTCGCCGACGCCGGCGCCGGGCGCCTGTGGGTCGGCACCAACAACGGCCTGAACCTGGTCGACGCGGCCACCGGCGAGGCCGAGCTGTTCACGTCGCCGCCGCAGGCCGGCGCCGCGCGCGACGAACAGGTCAGCGCGCTGTGGCCCGGCAAGGGCGGCACGCTGTGGGTCGGCGGGCGCACCGGCCTGTACCGGCTCGACACCGCCAGCGGGCGCTTCGCCACGCTGTCGTTCGCCCGCGGCGACCCCGGCAGCGACATCATCCGCAACGTGGTCGGCGACCGCGCCGGCATGCTGTGGGTCGCCACCCGCGGCGGCCTGCACCGGCTCGACCCGGAAACGCAGGCCTACCAGAGCTTCCGCCACGACCCGGCCGACCCGGCCAGCCTGGCCGACGACGTGGTGCGCCCGGTGCTGGAGGACCGCCGCGGCGCGCTGTGGGTCGGCACCTTCAACGGCCTCGACCTGCTGGACCGGAAAACCGGCCGCTTCCGCCACTTCCGCCACGACCCGAAGGACCCGGCCAGCCTGAGCCACGACGAGGTGCACGCGCTGTTCGAGGACCAGGGCGGCGCGCTGTGGGTCGGCACCGCCAACGGCTTGAACCGCATGAAGCTGGGCGCCGACGGCGTGCCGCGCTTTCGCCGCTACCTGCGGCGCGACGGCATGGCCGACGACGCCATCGCCAGCATCCTCGCCGACGGCGCCGGCGGCCTGTGGTTGAGCACCAACAGCGGCATCAGCCACCTCGACCCGTCCAGCGGGCGCTTCCGCAACTTCGACAGCTCCGACGGCACCGCCGCCGGCGCCTTCTTCGACGGCGCCGCGCTGCGCGGCCCCGACGGCAGCCTGTACTTCGGCGGCTTCTCCGGCGTCACCGGCTTCGATCCGCGGGCGATCCGCAACAACGGCGTCGCGCCGCCGGTGGCCATCACCGCCTTCCAGATCCTCAACCAGCCGGTCGAACCCGGCCGCGGCGCCTACCCGCGGGTGCTGGCCGGCGCCATCGAGGGCAGCGCCGCGCTGACCCTGGGCGACCAGGACGCCGTCTTCTCGCTCGAATTCGCCGCCCTGCACTACGCCGCGCCGCAGCGCAACCGCTTCGCCTACCGCCTCGAGGGCTTCGACCGCGACTGGGTCGCCACCGACGCCGGCAAGCGCTTCGCCACCTACACCAACCTCGACCCGGGCCGCTACGTGTTCCGCGTCAAAGCCGCCAACAAGGACGGCCTGTGGAACGAGGCCGGCGCCACGCTGGCCATCACGATCCTGCCGCCGTACTGGAAAACCTGGTGGTTCCGCACGCTGCTGGCGCTGCTGCTGGTGGGCGCCGCGCTGGCCGCCTACCAGGCGCGCATGCGCGGCGTGCGCGCGCAAAAGAGCTGGCTGGAGCAGCAGGTCTCGCAGCGCACCGCCGAGGTCGAGCACAAGAACCTGCTGCTGCGGCAGCAGGAAAAACAGGTGCGGCTGCAATCGGGCGAGCTGGCCCTGGCCAACCGCGCGCTGCAGGACAACGACGAGCGGCTGCGCCAGGCCAAGCGGAAGGCCGAGGACGCGACCCGGCAAAAGTCCGAGTTCCTGGCCAACATGAGCCACGAGATGCGCACCCCGCTGGCCGGCGTCATCGGCATGCTCGGCTTCGCGCTGCGCGACCAGCAGTTGCAGCAGTCGACCCGCGAGCAAATCCTGCGCGGCCAGGCCAACGCCCAGTCGCTGCTGGCGATCATCAACGACCTGCTCGACTTCTCGAAGATCGAGGCCGGCAAGCTGAGTATCGAGAACATCGACTTCGCCCTCGGCGCGGCCATCGAGAACGTGGTCAGCCTGTTCGAGGAGCAGGCGGCGGCGCGCAGCGTCGGCTTCGCCATCGACTTCGCGCCGGACCTGCCGAGCTTTGTCGTCGGCGACCCGACCCGGCTGCGCCAGGTGCTGGTCAACCTGGTCGGCAACGCCTTCAAGTTCACCCAGCGCGGCGCGGTCAGCATGCGCGTCGAGCGCGCCGGCAGCGCGCCCGGCGCGCACGGGCGCGGCCTGAACCTGATACGCTTCACCGTCAGCGACTCCGGCATCGGCATCGAGCAGGAGGCGCTGCCGCGCCTGTTCCAGCAGTTCGAGCAGGCCGACAGCACCACCACCCGGCGCTATGGCGGCACCGGGCTGGGACTGGCGATCTGCCGCCAACTGGTCGACCTGATGGACGGGCATATCACCGCCGAGAGCGCGCCCGGCCTGGGCAGCACCTTCACCTTCGTGGTGCCGCTGGCCGACGGCGTGGCGCCGCCGCTGGTGCCGCAGGTGCCGCGCGCGCCGCACAGCCACCAACTGCGGGTGCTGTGCGCCGAGGACTTCCCGACCAACCAGATCATCATCCGCGTGCTGCTCGAAGACCTCGGCCACCGCGTCGAGGTGGTCGGCAACGGCGCGCTGGCGGTGGCGGCGTGCGCGCGCGTGCGCTACGACCTGATCCTGATGGACGGGCGCATGCCGGAGATGGACGGCGCCAGCGCGACGCGGCTGATCCGCGCCGGCGGCACCGCCGAGGCGCCGGTGCGCGACCAGGAGCTGATGATCATCGCGCTCACCGCCAACGCCAGCGAGGAGGACCGCAGCCGCTACCTGGGCGCCGGCATGGACGACTTCCTGACCAAGCCGATCGACGAGGCGGCGCTGCATTTCCAGCTCGGCCGCGCCATCGAGCGCCAGTTGCAGCGCGGCCTGGCGCTGCCGTTGATGCCGGCGCCGGCGCCGTCGGCCGGCGAACTCGACGCGATGTTCGGCGTGGCCGCCGAGGCCGCGCCGCAGCCGGCCCGGCGCCGCCCGGGCGAGCTGACGCGGCGCCTGCGCGACGCCTTCGCCGGCGACGTCAACGCCCGCCTGGCGGCGCTCGACGCGGCGCTGGCCGGGCGCGACGGCGAGGCCGCCGGACGCCTGCTGCACGGACTCAAGGGCAGCGCCGCCTACCTCGACGAGGTCGAGTTGCACCTGCTGTGCGGCGAGCTGGAACGGCTGGCCGACGCCGGCGGCTGGACGGCGCTGGCGGCGGCCATGCCGCGTCTGCGCGCGCTGCTGGCCGGCGTCGTGTAGCGGGCTGTAGCGGTGCGCTGGTTGCGCTGGTTATAATGTAATATAAATGCAAGCATCAGCCGGCCGTGATGCCGGCGAAAACAGGCGCGCTGGACCTTGGAGAGACACATGAAAGTATTGGTGGTGGACGACGACGTCGTCTCGCGCATGGTATTGATGCACCTGATCGACAGTTGCGGCAGCTTCGACATTGTCGAGGCGGAGGACGGCGTGGACGCCTGGGAGCAGCTGGAAAACGGGCTGCGCCCGTCGATCTGCTTTTGCGACCTGCGCATGCCGCGCCTGTCCGGCATGGAGCTGCTGCAGCGCGTCAAGGGCGACGCCACCCTCAACACCATGCCGCTGGTGCTGGTGTCCTCGGCAACCGACCGCGAAACGGTGCAGCACGCAACCCAGTCGGGCGCGGCCGGCTACATCGTCAAACCGTTCCAGGCCGACCAGGTGCGGGTGCATTTGGGCGCCTACCTGGACCAGGCCGCCAGCGGCTACCAGCACCTGGCCGAAACGCCGCAGGCGACCGAGCGCCGGCTCGGCATCAACAGCGAGCGCCTGCTGGTTTACCTGGCCGGCTTCCAGCACCAGTTGACGGCGGCCAGCGGCGAGCTCGACGCGCTGCTGGCGCGCGGCGAACGGGACGAGGCGCAGGCGCGCGTCGAACGGCTGCAGGTCGGCTGCGTCACGCTCGGCCTGAGCGGCGGCGCGGCGGCGCTGGGCAGCTTCACGCCGGGCCTGCTGCTGAGCGAGACGCTGCAGCCGGTGCTGGCCGACGTGGTGCGCGCGGTGATCCACCAGGCCGGCCTGGTGCGCCAGCAAAACCTGCCCGCGTAAAAAAACCGGGGACAGACCACGATTTCCGGGAAAGTATTTCCCGGAAATCGTGGTCTGTCCCCGGTTTTCCTCCCTTTTTCCTGCTGTGATTTCCCCGCTTGATGTTTGGATAGTTTAGGTTTAAAGTATCTGCTCGCAGGCCGAATCGATACGACGAACCGATACGTTTCTCCAAAGCTCAGGGCAACCATGACCAGACCGACTGCCGCCGCACCCGCCGCCACCGCCTACACCGCCCACCTCGACCATTTCGCGCGCGAGCATTTGCCGCCGCCCGGGCAGTGGCCGCAGATCCGCTTCGACCTGCCGTCGCTGCAGTACCCGGCGCGGCTGAACTGCGTCGGCGCGCTGCTCGACGCCGCCGTGGCCGACGGCGGCGGCGGGCGCGTCGCCATCTACGCCGACGCCGAGCAGTGGAGCTACGCCACCTTGCAGCGCAAGGTCAACCAGATCGCCCAGGTGCTGCGCGACGAGCTCGGCCTGGTGCCGGGCAACCGCGTGCTGCTGCGCGGCGCCAACAACCCGATGATGGCGGCCTGCCTGCTGGCGGTGCTGAAAAGCGGTTGCGTCGCGGTGCCGACCATGCCGCTGCTGCGCGCCAAGGAACTCGCCGCGATCATCGGCAAGGCGCGGGTCGACGCGGTGCTGTGCGCGGCCGGCCTGCGCGCCGAGATCGACGCCCTCGACGCCGCCCCGCCGACCGTCTGGTTCAACGACGCCGGCGCCGATTCGCTGGAGGCGCGCATGGCGGCGCACGACGGCCGCTTCGAGGCGCTCGACACCGCCGCCGACGACGTTTGCCTGATCAGCTTCACCTCCGGCACCACCGGCGTGCCCAAGGGCACCATGCACTTCCACCGCGACGTGCTGGCCATCTGCGACTGCTTTCCGCGCTCGACGCTGGAGTCGCAGGCCGACGACGTCTTCATCGGCACGCCGCCGCTGGCCTTCACCTTCGGCCTGGGCGGCCTGCTGCTGTTCCCGCTGCGCGTCGGCGCCGCCGCCGTGCTGCTGGAAAAGCTGACGCCGGAGACGCTGCTGCGGGCGATCGCGCGCTACCGCGCCACCATCTGCTTCACCGCGCCGACGTTTTACCGCCAGATGGCGCCGCTGGCGGCCAACTACGACCTGTCCAGCCTGCGCAAGAGCGTCTCGGCCGGCGAGGCGCTGCCGCTGGCCACGCGCGACAGCTGGCAGGGCGCCACCGGCCTGGCCATGATCGACGGCATCGGCGCCACCGAGCTGCTGCACATCTTCATTTCCGCCGCCGGCGCGCAAATCCGCCGCGGCGCCACCGGCAAACCGATCCCCGGCTACCAGGCCTGCATCCTCGACGCCGACGGCAAGCCGGTCGGCCCGGGCGTGGTCGGACGGCTCGCCGTCAAGGGCCCGACCGGCTGCCGCTACCTCGACGACGCGCGCCAGAACGACTATGTGCTGGACGGCTGGAACCTGACCGGCGACGCCTACGAGATGGACGCCGACGGCTATTTTTTCTACCGCTCGCGCACCGACGACATGATCATCTCGGCCGGCTACAACATCGCCGGGCCGGAGGTCGAGGAGGCCTTGCTGCGCCACCCGGCGGTGGCCGAATGCGGCGTCATCGGCCGCGCGGACGAGGAGCGCGGCCAGGTCGTCGAGGCGCACGTGGTGCTGAAAAGCGGCTTCGACGCCTCCGAGCAGCAGGCCAGGGCGCTGCAGGAATTCGTCAAACAGCAGATCGCGCCGTACAAATACCCGCGCTCGATCAAATTCCAGGCGGCCCTGCCGCGCACCGAAACCGGCAAGCTGCAGCGCTTCAAGCTGCGCGCCGAATGAAAATGAGTCCAATATGAATATCGTTTGCATAGGCGGCGGCCCGGCCGGCCTGTATTTCAGCCTGCTGATGAAGAAGCAGAACCCGGCCCACCGCATCGTCGTCGTCGAGCGCAACCGCCCCTACGACACCTTCGGCTGGGGCGTGGTGTTCTCCGACCAGACGCTGGGCAACCTGGTTGGCGCCGACGAGCAGAGCGCCCGCGCGATCTTGCAATCGTTCAACCACTGGGACGACATCGACGTGCATTTCAAGGGCGCCAAGGTGCGTTCCGGCGGCCACGGCTTCTGCGGCATCGGCCGCAAGCGCCTGCTCAACATCCTGCAACAGCGCTGCGAGGAACTCGGCGTCGAACTGGTGTTCGAGACCGAGGTCCAGGACGACCAGGACATCGCCAAGGCCTACGGCGCCGACCTGGTGATCGCCTCGGACGGCTTGAACAGCCGCATCCGCACCCGCTACGCGGCCAGCTACCAGCCCGACATCGAGGCGCGCCAATGCCGCTTCGTCTGGCTCGGCACACGCAAGAAGTTCGACGCCTTCACCTTCGCCTTCAAGGAAACCGCGCACGGCTGGTTCCAGGCGCATATTTATAAATACGACGGCGACACCTCGACCTTCATCGTCGAGGCGCCGGAAGCCGTGTGGCGCGGCGCCGGCCTGGCCGACATGAGCGCCGAGCAGAGCGTCGCCTTCTGCGAGCAGTTGTTCGCCGACCAGCTCGACGGCCACGCGTTGATGTCGAATTCGCCGCACCTGCGCGGTTCGGCCATGTGGATCACCTTCCCGCGCATCGTCTGCGGCCAGTGGGTGCACTGGAACGGCGCCGTGCCGGTGGTGCTGATGGGCGACGCCGCCCACACCGCGCACTATTCGATCGGCTCCGGCACCAAGCTGGCGCTGGAGGACGCCATCGAGCTGGCGCGCTGCTTCGGCCGGCACGCCGGCGCGGCGCAGGCGCCAACCTTGGCGCTGGCCGACTACCAGGCGGCGCGGGCGATCGAGGTCATCAAGATCCAGAGCGCGGCGCGCAATTCGATGGAGTGGTTCGAGAACGTCGCGCGCTATAGCGCCATGGAGGCGCCGCAGTTCGCCTATTCGATGCTGACGCGCAGCCAGCGCCTGTCGCACGAAAACCTGCGCCTGCGCGACCCGGACTACGTCGCCGGCTACGAGCTGTGGCTGGCCGGGCGCGCCTGCGCCCAGGCCGGCGTGGCGCTGCCGGCCGGCGCGCGCGTGCCGCCGATGTTCACTCCCTTCAAGGCGCGCGGCCTGACGCTGAAAAACCGCATCGTGGTCTCGCCGATGGCGCAGTACAGCGCCGTCGACGGCGTCGCCGGCGACTACCACCTGGTGCACCTGGGGGCGCGCGCGCTGGGCGGCGCCGCCATGGTGTTCGCCGAAATGACCTGCGTCTCGGCCGACGCGCGCATCACGCCGGCCTGTCCCGGCATGTACGCGCCGGCGCACACCCAGGCCTGGAAGCGCATCGTCGACTTCGTCCACGCCGGCAGCGACGCGAAGATCGCCATCCAGCTGGGCCACGCCGGCGCCAAGGGTTCGACCCGCGCCATGTGGGACGGCATCGACCAGCCCCTGGAAGAGGGCAACTGGCCGCTGCTGGCGGCGTCCGAGCAGCAATACTTGGCCGGCGTGTCGCAGACCGCGCGCGCCGCCGACAGCGCCGACATGGCGCGCATCGAGGCCGACTTCGTGCGCGCCACGCTGGCCTCGGACCTGGCCGGCTTCGACTGGCTCGAACTGCACTGCGCGCACGGCTACCTGCTGTCGAGCTTTATCTCGCCGCTGACCAACTTGCGCGGCGACGAATACGGCGGCAGCCTGGAAAACCGCTGCCGCTTCCCGCTGCGGGTGTTCGCCGCGATGCGCGCGGCGTGGCCGCGGCACAAGCCGATGAGCGTGCGCATTTCGGCGCACGACTGGGTCGAAGGCGGCGTCACGCCGGACGACGCGGTGCGCATCGCGCGCCTGTTCAAGGCGGCCGGCGCGGACCTGATCGATTGCTCGTCGGGCCAGGTCAGCAAGGCCGAGCGACCGCTGTACGGGCGCATGTTCCAGACCCCGTTCGCCGACCGCGTGCGCAACGAGGCCGGCGTGGCGACGATGGCGGTCGGCTCGATCTTCGAGGCCGACCACGCCAACAGCATCATCGCCGCCGGCCGCGCCGACCTGTGCGCGGTGGGCCGGCCGCATCTGGCCAACCCGGCCTGGACCCTGACCGAGGCGGCGAAAATCGGCTTCCACGCGCTGCCGTGGCCGAAGCAGTACCAGCCGGGCAAGCTGCAACTCGAGCGCAACCTCGAACGCGAGCGCCAGCTGGCCGCCGCCAACACCGGCTTGAGCCCGCAGCAAGTCGCGGCCAAGCTGCTGGAGGGTTGACATGGCGTCCCTCGCATTGGCCGGCAAGCACGCGCTGGTGACCGGGGCCGGGCGCGGCATCGGCCTGGCCTGCGCCCGCGCGCTGCTGGAACGCGGCGCCCGCGTCACGCTGGCCGGGCGCGACGGCGCCACACTGGCGGCCGCCGCGGCGGAACTGGCGCCCCTGGGCGAGCTCGCCTGCGAGCGGCTCGACATCACCGACGAGGACGCGGTGCGGGCCGCCTTCGGGCGCGCCGCCGCGCGCTTGGGCCGCATCGACATACTGGTCAACAACGCCGGCCAGGCCAGCTCCGCGCCGTTCGGCAAGACCGACGCGGCGCTGTGGCAGCAGATGTTGGCGGTGAACCTGACCGGCGCCTTCCACTGCATGCAGGCGGCGCTGCCGGGCATGCTGGAGGCGCGCTGGGGCCGCATCGTCAACGTCGCCTCGACCGCCGGCCTGGTCGGCTACCGCTACGTGAGCGCTTACGTCGCCGCCAAGCACGGCCTGGTGGGGCTGACGCGGGCGCTGGCGTTGGAGGTGGCGGCCAAGGGCGTGACGGTGAACGCGGTTTGCCCCGGTTACACCGACACCGACATCGTGCAGCAGGCGCTGGCCAACATCAGCGGCAAAACCGGCCGCAGCGAGGCCGAGGCGCTGGCCGAACTGGCCGCCGGCAATCCGCAAAAACGCCTGGTGCAAAGCGTTGAAGTGGCCGCCGCGGTGGCGTGGTTGTGCCTGCCCGAGTCGGCCGCCATGAACGGCCAATCGATCGCCGTCGCCGGCGGCGAAGTCATGTGAATAGATGAAGGTAAGCGCCCTTATGCCAGCCACACCCAACGACAATGAAGTGAGCGCCGGCTTACCCGACGACGACGGCGGCGCCGTGCTCGACCTGGCCAGCCGCCTGACGCAGGACCACCACCAGTCGCTCAAGCTGTGGCTGCGCATGCTTTCTTGCACGGTGAAGATTGAAAACGAGATCCGCAGCCGGCTGCGCTCGAGCTTCGACATCACGCTGCCGCGTTTTGATTTGATGGCGCAGCTGGAGCGCCACCCGGACGGGCTGCGCATGGGCGAGCTGTCGAAGCGCATGATGGTCACAGGCGGCAACATCACCGGCATCACCGACCAGCTTGAGACGGAGGGGCTGGTGCTGCGCGTGCCCGCCCCGAAGGACCGGCGCGTCTACAGCGTCAAGCTGACGGCGGCCGGGCGCGCCGCCTTCGCCACGATGGCGCAGGTACACGAAGGCTGGATCGCCGAGCTGCTGCACGGCGTCTCGCCGCAGGACAAAACCCAGTTGATCGGGCTGCTGTCGCAGATGAAGCGCCAGCTCGACGACAACTAAGCAACATACATAAAGGACCACACCATGCGCTACCTCCCTGGCCAAGCCCAGCAACTGCCCGGCAACCGCGCCGGCGTGGCCGACTACCAGGCCGGCCATTTCCGCTTCGAGGTGGCCGGCGGCGTCGCCACGCTGACCTTGAACCGGCCCGAACGCAAGAACCCGTTGACCTTCGACTCCTACGCCGAGCTGCGCGAGCTGTTCCGCGCGCTGGCCCACGCCGACGACGTCAAGGCCGTCGTCGTCACCGGCGCCGGCGAGAACTTTTGCTCCGGCGGCGACGTGCACGACATCATCGGCCCGCTGACCACACTGGACATGCCGGGCCTGCTGGCCTTCACGCGCATGACCGGCGACCTGGTCAAGGCCATGCGCGCCTGCCCGCAGCCGATCGTCGCGGCCATCGACGGCATCTGCGCCGGCGCCGGGGCGATGCTGGCGCTGGCCTCCGACATCCGCCTGGGCAGCGCGCGCAGCAAGACCGCCTTCCTGTTTACCCGGGTCGGCCTGGCCGGCTGCGACATGGGCGCCTGCGCGCTGCTGCCGCGGGTGATCGGCCAGGGCCGCGCCGCCGAGCTGCTCTACACCGGCCGCTCGATGTCGGGCGTGGAAGGGGAGCGCTGGGGCTTTTTCAACAGCCTGCACGAGCCCGGGGCGCTGCTGGCCGCGGCCCGGGCCTTCGCCGCCGAGCTGGCCAACGGCCCCACCTTCGCCCACGGCATGACCAAGAAAATGCTGCAGCAGGAGTGGAACATGGGCATCGACGAGGCGATCGAGGCGGAAGCCCAGGCGCAGGCCATTTGCATGGCGACCAACGACTTCCACCGCGCCTACCACGCTTTCGTGGCGAAGGAAAAACCGCAATTCGAGGGGGATTGAGCATGAGCGATAAAACTTATCTGGACTGGCCGTTTTTCGAGCCGAAGCACGCCCAGCTCGAACGCGAGTTGGACGCCTGGGCCGCGCGGCACATCCACGACGTCCACGGCGCCGACGTCGACGTCGCCTGCCGCGCGCTGGTGCGCCAGCTGGGCCAGGCCGGCTGGCTCAAGCACGCCATCGGCGAGATCGACACGCGCGCCATTTGCCTGATCCGCGAAACGCTGGCGCGCCACGCCGGCCTGGCCGACTTCAGCTTCGCCATGCAGGGGCTGGGCTCGTGCGCCATCAGCCTGTTCGGCAGCGCCGCCAACAAAGACGCCTACCTGCCGCGGGTCGAACGCGGCGAGGCCATCGCCGCGTTCGCGCTGTCGGAGCCGCAGGCCGGCTCCGACGTCGCCGCGATGGCGTGCGCGGCGGTGGCCGACGGCGACGACTACGTGCTCAACGGCGAGAAGACCTGGATTTCCAACGGCGGTATCGCCGACTTCTACGTGGTGTTCGCGCGCACCGGCGAGGCGCCGGGCGCGCGCGGCATCAGCGCCTTTATCGTCGACGCCGCCACGCCCGGCTGCGAAGTGGCGGAGCGCATCCACCTGATCGCGCCGCATCCGCTGGCGCGGCTGCGCTTCGACCATTGCCGGATCCCGGCCAGCGCCCGCCTGGGCGCGCCGGGGCAGGGCTTCAAGGTGGCGATGGCGACGTTGGACGTGTTCCGCACCTCGGTGGCGGCGGCCGCGCTGGGCTTCGCCCGGCGCGCCTTCGACGCGGCGCTGGCGCACGCGACGCAGCGCAAGATGTTCGGCCAGACGCTGGCCGACTTCCAGCTGACCCAGGCCAAGCTGGCGCAGATGGCGACCGGCATCGACGCCGCCGCGCTGCTGACCTACCGCGCCGCCTGGCAGCGCGACCAGGGCCGCAAAGTCACCAAGGAGGCGGCGATGGCGAAGATAACGGCGACCGAGACGGCGCAACAGGTGATCGACGCGGCGGTGCAACTGTTCGGCGGCCTGGGCGTGGTCAGCGGCCACCCGGTCGAATGCCTGTACCGCGAAATCCGCGCGCTGCGCATCTACGAGGGCGCCACCGAGGTGCAGCAACTGATCATCGCGCGCGAACTGCTGCGCGAGGCGCCGGCCCAGGAGTAGCGTCGCGGATCGGATTGGCGCAACGCGTCAGTCGACGCCGGGCCGCCGCCGACGCCGGTCGGCTTACGCCCGTCGGGCTAAGCCGACCTACGAAAATCGCGCTACCATTTGCGCGCGCAGTATCCTACTATGAGTATGAGAAAGGTTTGACATGGAATTTTTACAACCGCCCGGATGGGCCAAGCCGCGCGGCTACTCGAACGGCGTCGCCGCCAGCGGGCGCACGGTGTGCGTCAGCGGCATGATAGGCTGGGACGGGCAGGGCGTGTTCCACACCGACGACTTCGCCGGCCAGGTGCGCCAGGCGCTGCAGAACGTGGTCGAGGTGCTGGCCGAGGCCGGCGCCAAGCCGTCCGATATTGTGCGCATGACTTGGTACGTCGTCGACAAGCGCGAATACGTGGCCGCCTACCGCGACATCGGCGTCGCCTACCGCGAGTTGATCGGCCTGCATTTCCCGGCCATGACGGCGGTGCAGGTGGTGGCGCTGGTGGAGGACCGGGCCAAGGTGGAGATCGAAGTCACCGCCATTGTGTTGGTCTGAATTGAAAGCAATCCAGGCTGTAAAAATATTAATGCAAAGCATGCAATGATGTCATTGAATCATGGTATATTTAGTCGCTGAGAACGGTCAGATGATTAATTAAAGGTGTCACATGAAAAATTCTTACATGGTAGCGAGCATGAAATTGTTGCCGGTGGTGGCACTATGCTTCGGTTTGTCTGCGCATGCGCAAGAGAAAATGGGCGGTTCTTCCTTGCTAACCGTTGCCGATAAGGTACAACTGGCGTCATGGCTGAGCGAGGGACCAATTGCGCTGACGAAGGTCTATTCAAAGGTCCAAGGCGATACGTCGCGCAATTTCCATTTGGCGGCCGATGGCAAGGGACGCACCTTTTCCGTCATGCGGGCGAGCAACGAGCTTGGCCAAAGCTGGCTCGTCGGTGGGTATAATCCGCAGAGTTGGAGTACGGCGGAACGATACAATATGACGTTGGAAAGTAACCAGCGCACGGCCTTCATCTTCAATCTAACGGATGGATCGATGCACCGTCAAACGCCCAAGACCTACGCCCTTGACACGGTCGGTGCTTATCAAACATATAATGGCGCCGCTTTCGGACCTACCTTTGGGCTAGGCTATGACTTGTCCGTACCGGAGAATCTGACCACAGGCGGCCACTCATCGTTGTATTCATACATTGATCCTGTTACTGGCGGCTTTGGAGAGAGTGTGCTCGACGGTTCCCTTAATAATGCTTCGAACGTTACCTACGGCGCGATAGAAGTGTTCACAATCAGCCTCGTGCCTGAGCCGGGAGCCGCCGGCATGATGGTGGCCGGGTTAGGTTTGCTATCATCCGTTATTTTCCGCAACAGAAAGCTACCGGCCTGAAGCTGGAGGCGCAAAAAATGCCCGCCGACTGCGGGCCTTTTTTTTGGCGCGCCCAGCATGGGCCCACTCCTGCGGGTGCAAGTCCCGTCGCGAACTGACCAGAGTGAGCGAAGTGACGCGCAACTGCGGAAAGGTAACTGACCGTGGGAAGGAAGCGTGGAGCGTAAATCATGAGCCGAGGCACACGAGTCGCATAGAAGGCGCTGCCGATCAGGGTGAGCGGGCTAGAAACCGTGAAGCTCTTGTGGTCAAGGAGCGGTGGCGTAGATGCGGCGGTTGTGGGATGAAGGAGTGCGGGCCTTACCTGGGGACGCCCAGCCTTGTGCCCGCAAGGGAGCGACTTGACGAGGCGCTCTGGTGGTCGCAGCATGTCCCGGATCGCCAAGAAACTTCGCTCCTATATGCTGGGTTGGAAAAGGTACTTTCGGCTGGCGCAAACGCCCAACATTTTGGCGCACACTCGATGAATGGCTGCGTCGCAGGCTGCGGGCGATTCAGCTCAGGCACCGGAAACGTGGCGCGGCCATGTATCGGGAACTGCTCAAGCTTCGGGCGCCTGCCTCGGTCGCAAAACAAGTGGCGGCCAACAGCCGCCGCTGGTGGCGCAATAGTGCCAAGCTGTCAAACAGCGTGCTCACTATCGCCTACTTCGACCGCTTGAACGTGCCCCGCCTGTCTTGGCCTCGCAACGGGATAGTAACAACAGCCTATTTCGATAGGCGGGCTTTTCCCGTTCTCATAACCTCAACACTCGAACCGCCCGGCCCGGGGACTCGCATACCGGGCCGTGTGGCAGGGGGCGGCCAGTTTTACTGGCTACTCCTATTGCCGATTGGGGCGTCCCGGATGCGCCGGGCATCTGTCTCAGGCATTGTCGGCGAGGAAGTTCTTCACGCGCGGGTCCGCACGACGTGCTCTTCCGGCCACTGCCGGTGTCGGCGCGGCCATAGATTGGCGCGCAGCGCCTGGCTCAAGCTGCTTCTCCAAGTAGTTTATGGCGAGAATTGGTGGCGTGCGGCGAGGGTATTGTCGCTTGGGAGGCGCAAACTGGTCCCCCCGACTGGAATCGAACCAGTATCCCACGCTTAGGAGGCATGTGCACTATCCATTGTGCTACGGGGAGGACGCTGGACGCCGGCGTGGCCGCGCGCCGCTTGATGCCGCGTTGCTTTGAAGGTCGGTTGGGCAGACAAAGTCGCGAATCGTGCGCAATTATAGCCGACAGTTTGCCGATATATGGCGTTCAATGCGCGGGAATCGGTACAATGCTCGCTTCATTCATTTAATCGGCCGGTATTTCGTCTCCAAAACGGAACGCGCCCGAGCACCTCTCACTCATTATGGCTGTCATCTCTCTCTCATCGGCGCAACTCGCGTTCGGTCACGTCGCGCTGCTCGACCACGCGGAATTTTCACTGGAAACGACCGAGCGCGTCGGTTTGATTGGGCGCAACGGCACCGGCAAGTCGTCGCTGCTGAAAGTCATCTCGGGCACGTTCAAGCTCGACGACGGCTTGCTGGTCATGCAACAGGGCATTAAAATCGCCTACGTCGAGCAGGAGCCGCAATTCGACCAGGAAATGTCGGTCTACAACGCCGTCGCCTCCGGCATGGGCGAGCTGCCGGCGCTGCTGCAGGAGTACGACGGGCTGACCGGCCAGTTCGGCCAGGGCGACGACGAGGCCCTGATGGAACGCATGCACGACATCCAGGTCAAGCTCGACGCCGGCGACGGCTGGAGCCTGCCGAACAAGGTCGAGACCGTGCTGGGCCGCCTGAACCTGAGCGGCGACATGTTGATGAAAACTCTGTCGGGCGGCATGCAGAAGCGTGTCGCGCTGGCGCGCGCGCTGGTGTCGGCGCCGGACGTGCTGCTGCTGGACGAGCCGACCAACCATCTGGATTTCACCTCGATCCTGTGGCTTGAGGGCTTGCTGCGCGACTACAAAGGCAGCGTGCTGTTCATTACCCATGACCGCAGCTTCCTCGACAACGTGGCGACCCGTATCATCGAACTCGACCGCGGCCGTCTGCTGTCGTACCCGGGCAACTTCACCGCCTACCAGGTGCGCAAGAGCGAGCAACTGGAGATCGAGGAAGTCGAGAACGCCAAGTTCGACAAGTTCCTGGCGCAGGAAGAGGTGTGGATACGCAAGGGCGTCAAGGCGCGCCGGGTGCGCGACGAGGGCCGCGTGCGCCGCCTGGAAGCCTTGCGCGTGACGCGCAGCGTGCGCCGCGAGCAGCAGGGTCAGGTCAAGCTGGACGTGTCGGCCGGCGAACGCTCCGGCAAGATCGTGGCGGAACTGGAAAACGTCTCGAAGTCCTACGGCGACAAGGTTATCGTCAAGGAATTCACCGGCACCATCCTGCGCGGCGACAAAGTCGGCCTGATCGGCGCCAACGGCGCCGGCAAGACCACGCTGCTGAAAATGATCCTTGGCCAGGAAGAGGCCGACAGCGGCACGATCCGCCTGGGCACCAAGCTGCAGGTGGCGTATTTCGACCAGATGCGCACCCAGCTCAACGAGGAGGCGAACCTGATGGAAACCATCGCCCCGGGCAGCGACTGGGTCGAGATCAACGGCCAGCGCAAGCACGTGATGACCTACCTGAACGACTTCCTGTTCGCCCCCGAGCGCGCCCGCTCGCCGGTGAAGTCGCTGTCCGGCGGCGAGCGCAACCGCCTGCTGCTGGCGCGCCTGTTCGCCAAGCCGGCCAACGTGCTGGTGCTCGACGAGCCGACCAACGATCTCGACATCGACACGCTGGAATTGCTGGAGGAATTGCTGGAAGACTACACCGGCACCGTCTTTCTGGTCAGCCATGACCGCACCTTCCTCGACAACGTCGTGACCCAGGTGGTGGTCTCGGAGGGCGAGGGCAAGTGGCGCGAATTCGTCGGCGGCTACACCGACTGGGAGCGCGTGCGCACCATCGCGCCGGCCGCGCCGGCCAAGGCCGCCGCCAAGGCCGAGCCGGCCGCGGCCCAGCCGGCCGCCGCCAAGCAGAAAAAGCTCAGCTACAAGGAGCAGCGCGAACTTGACGAGCTGCCGCTGCTGATCGTCAAGCTGGAAGACGAGCAGGCCGTCATCGCCGGCCAGCTGGCGCATCCTGACTTCTATAAGAAAACCCCGGCCGAGGGCAAACGTCTGAACGCCCGCATGGTCGAGATCGACGCCGCGCTGCTCGACGCGCTGGAAAAGTGGGAAGTGATCGAGGCTCGTAGTAAAGGCTGAGGCATAGGCGGGCTTCCCGCGCGCGCGGTTTCATAATGAATGGAAATAAATAGCGCGCGGGCTTGATTGAGTTTGTTGTATCAATCACAATGGCGCTTTTATATTGAAAGAGACCGCCATGCCCGCAACACACCGCGCCGACGCCGTGCGCCACCGCTCGGCGCCGCGCGCCGCCGTCTCCGCCGGGGCCGCCGATGTTTGACCGCGACGCCTTGCCGCGGGTGCTCCCCTTTCTTGTCTACATCGCCTTTATCTTCATCGCTGACATGCTCGTGCACGCTGGCGTCGAGGCGCGCGCGCTGCGCTGGTTGTACGCCGTCAAGATCGGCGCCGTGTTGGCGATGCTGCTGGCGTTTCGCCGCCGCTACACCGAGTTGACTTGGACCCGCATGGGGGCGCGCGCGCTGGCCACCGCGCTAGCCACCGGCGTGGTGGTGCTGCTGCTGTGGATTAACCTCAACGCTGGTTGGATGACGGTCGGCACGCCGACCGGCTTCGACCCGCGCACCGACGGCGTGGTCGACTGGCTGATGGTGATCGTGCGCATCGGCGGTGCCGCCCTGGTGGTGCCGGTGATGGAGGAATTGTTTTGGCGCTCCTTCCTGATGCGCTGGATCGAGTCGCCGAAATTTCTTGAGATCCGACCCGCGCACGTTAAAACCAAGGCTCTTGTTGTCACGGTGATATTATTCGGGTTTGAACATAACTTGTGGCTTGCCGGCATCGTCGCCGGCGCCGCCTACACTTTCCTTTATATGCGCAGCCAAAACCTCTGGTCGCCCATTCTCGCGCACGGCGTGACCAATGGTTTGCTGGGGGTATGGATAATTTCTACTGGTCATTGGACTTACTGGTAATATTGCCCGTCAGTGGTTTGATCTTTCAAAAGACGAATAAAAAATGTTGAGCTCTTCGCGAAAAAACATCGGTTCCCGCTCGAACCGCCCACCTTCACCGCCGCGCGCCGTGCCCGGAGCGCTCGGCCTACTGGCCGGCCTGGTCGGGACGCTGTGCTGTGGTTCGGCCGTGGCGGCCATCAGCGACACCGTACACCCCTTCGTTGCCGTGACGTATAGCCACGACGACAACCTGTTGCGCCGCGGCGACGGCCCCCCGGTCGACGTCGCGCCGCGCGGTGACAACCTCAAACAGGTGCAGGCCGGCCTGTCGTTCGAGCGGCCGATCGGCCGGCAAATCCTCAGCGGCGAGGCCAAATGGTCGAAAGTGAGCTTCGACCATTACGACGAGTTCAACTACGACGGCAAGGATTTCCTCGCCGCGCTCGAATGGCACGTCGCCAACCATGTCGAAGGCCACCTGGGCGCCAGCTACAACCAGACGTTGACCCCGTTTACCGATTTCCAGCAAGCCGAGCGCAACCTGCGCGTGCAGCACCGCGAATACGTCGACGCCGCCTGGCGATTCCACCCCAGTTGGCGTGTGCGTGGCGGCGTCACCCGCGACCGCTTCAGTTACGACCTGCCGTCGCAGCGCTTCAACGAACGAACCGAACTGGCCACCGAAGGTGGGCTGGATTATCTGGCCGCCAGCGGCAGCCGGGTCGGCGTGCAGTTGCGCAAGCTCAAGGGCAGCTATGCTAGCCGTCGCGCCGTCGGCACGCTGCTGGTCGACAACGACTACGATCAGAACGAGGTCAAGGCCAACATCTATTGGAACTACAGCGGCATCACCCAGCTCCAGTTGCTGGGCGGCTGGGTCGAGCGCAAGCACGCCTTCCTGACCCTGCGCGACGCCAGCGGCTTCAATGCCCGCGCCGTCGTCACCTACGCGCCGACCGGCAAGCTGCGCTTTACCGGCAGCGGCTGGCGCGAATTCGGCGTTGTCGAGAGCACGCTGGTGAACAACAGCCTGAACAACGGCGCCAGTCTGGCCGCCGTCTACGCCGCCAGCGCCAAGGTCAGCGTCAACGCCTCGGTGCGGCGCGAGCAGCGCGATTTCTCCGGCCTGAGCGGTGTCGTGCTGCCCGACGACGCTAGCGACTCGACCCGCTCGACCACGCTCGGCCTGAGTTACCAGCCGCACCGCGCGGTTACCCTCGGCGCTTCGCTGTCGCGCGACGTGCGCGACGGTTCCGCCATCATCGGCACCGGCAGCTATCGCGCCAACGTCGTGTCGTTCAACGCCAGTGCGCAGTTTTAAAGCAAACCATGACGGTCAATGATATCCCCTTAATCTCGTTTTTCCAGCGTATCCTCGATCCGATCATCATCATGGGTACGCTGTACCTGTTTTCGCTGGTGTTCGCCGAGCCCTTCACCGGCTATTCGCTGGTGCTGATGATACTGGCGTTCTTTGTTTCCTCGTCGGTCTACCAGCGGGTCGATCCGTACCGGGCCTGGCGCAGCGGGCGCATGCTGGCCTACGCCGCCGACATTTTCATCGGTTGGGCCATCACGGCCGTGATCCTGGTGTTCCTCGGCTCGGCCAGCGGCCTGTCCTACCATTACGACGAGACGGTGGTGGTGGCCTGGTTCGGGGCGACCCCGTTCGCGTTGCTGCTGAGCCACCTAGCCGCGCGCAAGCTCGGCGCCGACCCGGCCCGCGATAGCGAAATGCGCTCGGTGGTGATCATCGGCGCCAACGACGCCAGCCTGAAGTTCGCCGCCACCATCGGCCGCAACCCAAACCTGTTCATGGCGGTGCGCGGCTTCTTCGACGACCGTACCGACGACCGCTGGCCGGCCGAGATGCGCGAACCGATGCTCGGACGCATGGCCGACATCGCCTCGTACGTGCGCGAGCACAGCATCAAGATGATCTTCATCAGCCAGCCGATCTCGGCGCAGCCGCGCATCCGCAAACTGCTTGACGAGTTGCAGGACACCACCGCCTCGGTGTATTTCTTGCCCGACATCTATGTGTTCGACCTGATGCAGGCGCGCTTCGACAACGTCGGCGGCATGCCCGTCATCGCCATTTGCGAGTCGCCGTTCACCGGCTTCAACAGCATGATCAAGCGCGGCAGCGACATCATCCTGGGCGGCTTGATCCAGGTCATGTTGCTGCCGATCATGCTGGTCATCGCCGCCGCCGTCAAGGCGACCTCGCCGGGGCCGATCATCTTCCGCCAGCGCCGCTACGGCCTGTACGGCGAGGAAATCATCGTCTACAAGTTCCGTTCGATGACGGTGGCCGAGGATGGCGCCAAGGTGGTGCAGGCCACCAAGAACGACCAGCGCGTCACCAAGATCGGCGCGTTTTTGCGCCGCAGCTCGCTCGACGAATTGCCGCAATTCATCAACGTGCTGCAGGGGCGTATGAGCATCGTCGGCCCGCGTCCGCACGCGGTGGCGCACAACGAGCAATACCGCAAGTTGATCAAGGGCTACATGTTGCGCCACAAGGTCAAGCCGGGCATTACCGGTTGGGCCCAGGTTAACGGCCTGCGCGGCGAAACCGAAACGCTCGACAAAATGGAGGCGCGGGTTGAGTACGATCTGGACTACCTGCGCAACTGGTCGCTGTGGCTTGACATCCGTATTATCTTTCGTACCGTCAAGGTGGTGCTGGCGCGTGAAAACGCGCACTGAGGCGCAAACGGGAGCGTGGGGGCGTGCCGAAATAGCTTGCGCAGCAACTGATGCGCGATAAAATGGGGCGGCGCCCGCCTACTGTCGGGACGGCGGAATGGCCGCCACGCATGCCGGCCCCACGGTGTGCGAGCGCAACAGGAACAGGCTATTGATGTGTGGGATGGTATAGTTTTGTTCCTGTCGCGCGACGGGTGCGCGGCCCGCTTAAATAATTGTTTTTTTCGCTTCTTAATGGATTTTTAAGTAAGTAATAATATTGTTCGTATGTATGGGCGATGACATTATGTATAACATTGACAATCGTATGTGGAGGTCGCATAATTCTCACGCAAAAATTGTATTTTTGGCAGTCCTGGTCCCCTGGCACGGCGTCTTGAGTAGCTCGCGCCGCTCGCTGGTAGGGCGCGGTCCCAGTCGGTTCAGGCGTACTGGAAGTAAATCTTAAAGGAATGACTTTGAACCATTTTGATATTTCAAGCCCAATGAAGAATAAGAAGAATACGGCGCAGCGGCGCTTCCTGGGCGCCGGATTGGTATTGCTTGCCGCAGTCGGCTTGTCGGCCTGCGGCGGTGGTAAGGAAAAAAAAGCCGGCCAAGCGCTGGTGAGTGTGAATGGCGAAGAAATTACCGTGCTGCAGCTTAACGAAGAGTTGCAACGCTCCGGTGTCCAGGCCGCGCAACAAGAGACGGCCAGCAAGCAATTGCTTGAAGCCTTAATCGACCGCCAACTGTTGCAAAACGAGGCGGCAAAGGATAAAACCGACCGCGACCCGAAAGTGATGCAGGCAATCGAGCGCGCTAAATCGCTGATCGTTGCCCAGGCCTATATGCAGAAGCGAATCGGCACGGTGGCCCGGCCCAGCAAGCCTGAAGTCGAGGAATATTTCGCCAAGCATCCGGAGTTTTTCAGCAACCGCAAACAGTTCGACATGAAGCAACTGGTCGTCGGCAACGCCGACATGAGCGACGCGCTCAAGGCGGCGATGGATGGCGCCAAGTCGCTTGAAGAGGTGGCGCTCTGGCTCGAGGCCAATAAAGTGAAGTTCACGCGCACTCAATTGTCGCGCACCAGCGCCGATCTGGCGCCCGAATTGAGCGCGAAGCTGCTGGCCATGCCGAAGGGGCAGTTGTTCATCATTAAGGAGGGCGAGCGTAGCATGCTGATCCAGATCGCCGAGATCAAGGACAGTCCGGTCGCGTTGGCGGTGGCGGCGCAGCAAATCGAGCAATTCCTTTTTAATAAAAAGAACAAGGATGCAGCCGATGCCGAACTGGCGCGTCTGCGCGCGACTGCTAAAATCGAGTACCTGAACAAGTCGACGACCGGGGCGCCGGGCAAGCCGGCGGCAGCGGCAGCGGCAGCGGCAGCCAGCGAGGTCAATGAGCGCGGCGTCGCCGGGCTAAAGTAACATGCCTTGATTTTTAATAAATTGTAGTTCATTAATAGAATGTGGCAATCATGAAACGATTCGCAATGTGGATTTTGGCGGCGCTGGCTTTGGCGGCCGGCTCGGCAAGCGGTGCCGATGTGACGCTGGGCGCGGGCGATGTGCTCAAGATTTCGGTCTACGGTAGTCCCGACCTTGGCCTGGAAACCCGCGTCAGCGAGGCCGGTAATATCACATTCCCTCTGGTGGGGGCCGTGGCCATTGGCGGCCTGCCGGTGTCGGCGGCGGAAAAGAAAATCGGCGGCCTGCTCGAATCCGGCGGTTTCATCCGCAAGGCGCAGGTGAACATCATAGTCACCGCCATGCAAAGCCAGCAAATTTCCGTGTTGGGGCAGATTAACCGGCCGGGCCGCTATCCGCTGGAGGGCAGGCGCAGCCTGATGGACATGCTGGCGCAGGCGGGCGGCTTCAACGCCGACGGTGGCGACATGGTCAGCTTGATCCGTAAGCGCAACGGCGTCACGACTAAGGATACCATCGATATCGTCGAGATGGTACGCAACGGTGATTTCACCCGCGATTTCGACTTGGCCGGCAACGACGTCATCTATGTCGAGCGGGCCCCGCGCTTCTATATTTACGGCGAAGTCCAACGCCCCGGCGCGTTCCGCCTGGAGCGGTCGATGACGGTGCTGCAGGCCCTGTCGGTCGGCGGCGGACTGACCCCGCGCGGCACGGAGCGCGGCATGCGGATCAAACGCCGCGATGCGGCTGGCGTACTGCAGGTCCTCGACGCCAAGCATGACGACGTGGTGCAAGTCGACGATGTCGTGTATGTCAAGGAAAGCCTGTTTTGACGATGCGTCCGCGTACTCGCCCATGGGGCATCAAGCATTCACCTAAACACGCCATGGGAATTCCATCATGAGTTTTTCACAATTTTTACTGATTCTCCGCGCGCGCCGCTGGATTTTGATCCTCACCGTGCTGGTCACCGTCGGCGTCACCGCCGTGGTCAGCGCGCTGCTGCCGAAGACTTATAAGGCAACCAGTTCGCTGCTGCTAAATTTTAAGGGTGTCGATCCCGTCACCGGCTTGACGATGCCGGGCCAGTTGTTGCCGGGATATATGGCGACCCAAGTCGACATCATCAGCAGCCAAAACGTCGCGCTGCACGTCGTCGATTCGCTCGGCCTGGCCAACAGCCCGGCCGTGGTGGCGCAGTTCAACGAAGCCACCGAGGGCAAGGGAACATTACGTAACTGGTTGGCCGACCTGTTGTTGCAGAAACTGGAAATCGTGCCTTCACGCGAAAGCAGCGTCGTCGACATCAGCTTCAAGGGCAATGACCCGCAATTCGTCGCCACGATCGCCAACGCGTTCGCCGACGAGTATCAGAAAATCAGTATCCAGCTCAAGGTCGATCCGATGAAAAAGGCGTCGGTGTATTTTAGCGAGCAAACCAAGTTGCTACGCGACAACGTCGAGGTGGCCCAGAGCCGCCTGTCGAAGTACCAGCAGGAACACGGCATTGTCAGTCTTGACAACCGCTTGGACGTCGAGTCGAACCGTCTCAACGACCTGTCCGCCCAATTGGTCGGCGCGCAGGGCCAGGCGATGGAGGCGGCGTCGCGCCAGCGCATGGCGCTCGGCGGCAACGGCGCCGAATCGCCAGACGTGGCCGCCAATCCGCTGATCCAGAGCCTGAAGGTGAATTTGGGCAATGCTGAATCGAAATTCGCCGAAATTGCCCAGCGTCTTAGCAACAACCACCCGCAATATCAAAGCGCGAAGGCGGAAGTGGACAAGCTACGCACCGATTTGCAGGCGCAGATGAGGGCGACCTCGAACAGCGTCGGCAACAACGCCCAGATTTTGCAACAACGCGAGGGGGCCGTGCGCGCCGCGCTGGCCGAGCAGAAGGCTAAAGTGCTGGAACTGAACCGTACCCGCGATGAAATGGGCGTGTTGAGCAAGGACGTTGAAAGCGCCCAGCGCGCCTTCGATTCGGCCTCGCAGCGCTTCTCGCAAACCAAGATCGAAGGTCAATCGGAGCAGTCCGATATTTCCGTGTTGAACCCGGCCGTGGCGCCGATCAAGCCGTCCGGTCCGAAAATCCTGCTCAATACTGCCTTAGCGTTGTTCCTGGGTACGATGCTGGGCCTGGGCTTTAGCGTGCTGGCCGAAATGCTGAACCGCCGTGTGCGTTCCGAGAGCGACTTGAGCGACGCGTTGCGCATTCCCGTGCTCGGCGTGATCGACTGGAACCCGGTCCCGCCAAAACGCAGCAGTTTTATGAATCTGCTCACGACCCGCCGTGTGCGCGCTAACTAAGAGATGACGAGATGGACACCGATATGACCCCCCCTATGCTAACTACCGCTGCCCGCCCGCCGACCCGTACCGGGGATTCTAGCATTGGTGGCCTTCTGTTGGAATCGGGCAAGATCACGCCGGAAAACGCCGAGAAAGTCTTGCGTATGCAAAAGGAGTTGGGCATCCGTTTCGGCGAGGCTGCCCAACGCCTCGGCTTGATCACCGACGCCGACATCCAACAGGTGCTGGCGCGCCAGTTCGACTATCCCTATCTGCTGGCGGGGCAGGGCAAGTATTCGCAGCGCCTGCTGGCGGCCTACAAGCCGTTCAGCCCGCAAGTGGAAGTGTTGCGCGCGATCCGCAGCCAGTTAATGCTGCGCTGGTTCGCCCGCGGGCACAAGGCCTTGGTTATCGTCGGCATCGATAGCGGCGACGGCGCCAGCCTGTTCGCGGCCAATCTGGCAGTGGTGTTTTCGCAACTGGGCGAACACACCTTGCTGGTCGACGCGAATTTACGCACGCCTACCCAGCACGAGATTTTCGACTTGAAGCACAAGCAGGGTCTGTCGGACGTGCTGGCCGGGCGCGCCGATCTGGAAGCCATCGCCAGAGTCGAGTCCTTTGTCGATTTGCACGTGCTCGAAGCCGGCACGCTGCCGCCCAATCCCCAGGAGTTACTGAGCCGCGCCTCGTTTGGCGAGTTGAATAACCGGCTCGGCGAGCGCTTCGACGTCGTGTTGTATGACGTCGCCGCCTTTGCCACCGCCGCCGACGCCCAAGCCATCGCGGCGCGTGCCGGAGGCGTGCTGCTGGTGACGCGGCGCAACCAGACCCGCCTCTCCGAGCTGAACGCGGCCACCGAGCAGTTGGTGCGCGGTGGCGCCGAAATCGTCGGCTCCGTGATGGTCGAGTTCTGATGGGGCTGGCGAACGCCGGCCCGGCGCTCAAGCTGCCGCGCCTGAAAGCGCTGGCGCCCGAGTGGCTACCGATCGGGCTTGGCCTGATGGCCCTGTTTATTCCCACGTTCGTCGGCTTGTTCCGCGGCGCCTGGGCGACGGAGGAGCAGGCGCACGGCCCGATTATCCTGGCGCTGGCGCTGTGGCTGGCTAGTCGTCGCTGGAAAGACGCGTGCCTGCAAGCGGCGCCGTCCGGCGAGGCCGTTGGCTGGGCGATCTTCGTGGTCGCGCTGGTGTTGTACGTGCTCGGCCGTTCGCAGCAGATCCTTTCGTTCGAGATCAGTTCCTTCATCTTGGTTCTGGGCGCGCTGCTGTTGATCAAACGCGGCGCGGGCGCGTTGCGCGTGTTGTGGTTTCCGTTTTTTTTCATGCTGTTTATGATTCCGCTGCCCGGTTCGGTGGTAAGCGCCTTGACGATGCCAATGAAGATGGCGGTCTCGTATGTCACCGAGCATCTGCTGTTCTGGGCCGGCCTGCCAATCGCCCGCACCGGCGTGATCTTGCAAATCGGCCAATACCAGTTGCTGGTGGCCGACGCCTGCGCCGGCCTGCAGACCCTGCTCACGCTCGAATCGCTGGGGCTGTTCTATCTGAACGTCGTGCGGCATACCTCGGCCTTGCGCAACATCGGCCTGGCGATGCTGATCGTGCCCATTTCGTTCACCGCCAACGTGATTCGGGTGTGCGTGCTGACGTTGATTACCTACTATTTCGGCGACGCCGCCGGGCAGGGCTTCCTGCATGGCTTCGCCGGCATGGTCTTATTCATCAGCGCGCTGGTGCTGATTATCGGCGTCGACTCCTTCTTGCAATTCATCGCCAAGTCGAAATCAAGCGTGCAAGTGGGGAGGCAACATGAATAAGGCGTCCTTGTCGAGCGCCGTGCTGGGCCTGTTGATGGTAGCGTCGGCCGGCACTGCGGAGTTGATCATGCCTACCCATTTCCTGTCGGATAGCCGGCAGGCCGTGACGTTGGAGACTGCCATGCCGCGCAGTTTCGGCGGCTGGACCGAGGAGCGGGGCGGCATGGCCGCCGTGGTCAATCCCAGTACCGAGGCGGCGCTCAAGGAAATCTACACGCAGACCGTCTCGCGCACCTACGTGAACCGCGCCGGCTACCGTATCATGCTGTCGCTGGCCTACGGCGCCAACCAGAGCGACGGCTTGCAATTGCACTATCCAGAGGTATGCTACCCGGCCCAAGGTTTCGAGGTCAGCTCTAACCGCAACGGCGTGCTGGCGACGCCCCGCGGGGCGATCCGGGTTAAACGCCTGGAGACCAACCTGTCGCGCCAACGCTACGAGGCCGTGACCTATTGGAGTACGGTGGGCGACGTCGTCGTGCAGGGCGGCATCAACAAGAAGATGGCGGAAATGCGCTACCGCCTCGGCGGGCAAATCCCCGACGGGCTGTTGTTCCGCGTTTCGTCGATCGATGTCGACTCGGCCCGCTCTTTCCAATTGCAGGACGAGTTCGTCAGCGAACTGGCGTCGGCGTTGCCGGCGGCGGATAAACTCAGACTGATGGGCCTGGCTAACTGAGCAGGCGCAGGCCAGTGCGCCGGGCATGCCGGGCCGCGTTCGACGCGCCGGCGCTCGCTACCAATTAACGCAGCATGCAGCACAGGGAGATTTTTTTGTTGAATGTACATCAGGCTAGCGCCAAGCTGATCAAGCTATGGTCGCGCGCGCGGGAACCATGGCGTTCGTTGGCCGACTTGGGCTGGTCGGCGCGCCGCGATTTCCGCGCCGCGCGCCGATCCAGCGCCTACCAAGCGGTCTACGACCTGCCGTTGCCACTGGTGACGGTGTGCGTGGCCACCTTTAACCGCGGGCAGTTGCTCACCGAGCGCTGCCTGGCGTCGTTGCTGCGGCAGGATTATCCGAACCTGCAGATCGTCGTTGTCGGCGATTGCTGCACCGACGACACGGCCGCCCGGGTGGCGGCGCTGAACGATCCGCGCATCGAGTTTGTCAATCTTACCGTGCAGGGCGTCTATCCAACCGAGCCGCGGCAGCGCTGGATGGTGGCCGGTACGGTCGCCATCAACCACGCGTTGTCGCTGGCGAGGGGCGACTTTATCACCCACCTTGACGACGATGACGAACACCTGCCGGACCGCGTCAGCAAACTCGTGGCGATGATGCGGGCGACCCGCGCCGACATCATTTGGCATCCGTTCGACTACGAACGCGTGCCCGACGAGTGGCATGTCAACCAGGCGCCGCATTTCGCCGTAAACAACGTGTCGACGTCGTCGGTGTTTTACCATCGCTGGCTGGGTTCGATTCGATGGGATATCGCGGCCTGGCGCTACGCCGAACCGGGCGACTGGAACCGTTTCCGCAAGATCCGCTACCTTGGCGTGCGCGCCGTGCGGGCCCCGGAGCGATTCCTGAAACATTATCGCGAACGTAACCAAAAAAACTGAGCGCGCCGCGCGCGCCCCATTCTTAGCCGACATCATGAAAAAAATATTTGTTACCGAACCGTCCCTGCCGCCGCTGGGTGAATTTATTCCCTACCTGGAGAAGATCTGGGAAAGCAAATGGCTCACCAACGCCGGTCCCTTCCACCAGCAACTCGAGCAGGAACTGGCCGCCTACCTGGGCGTGAAGCACCTGGCCTTGTTTACCAACGCCACTATCGCGCTGGTGACGGCGCTGCAGGCGCTGCGTATTTCCGGCGAGGTCATCACGACGCCGTACTCCTTCGTCGCGACCGCCCATTCGTTGCTGTGGAACGGCATCAAACCGGTGTTTGTCGACATCGACCCGGTCACTTTCAACCTCGACCCGAAAATGATCGAGGCGGCGATTACGCCGCAAACGACGGCGATTTTTCCGGTCCACGTCTATGGCACCCCGTGCAACGTCGAAGAGATCGAGCGCATCGCCGACGTCTACGGCCTGAAGGTGATCTACGACGCGGCGCACGCGTTCGGCGTCGACTACAAGGGCGGTAGCGTACTCAACTACGGCGACCTGTCAGTGCTCAGCTTCCACGCCACCAAGGTCTTCAACACCTTCGAGGGCGGCGCCATCATCTGCCCGGACGCCAAGACCAAGCAGCGCATCGACCATCTGAAGAACTTCGGCATCGCCGACGAGGTTACCGTCGTCGCCCCCGGTATCAACGGCAAGATGAACGAAGTGCAGGCCGCCTTTGGCCTGCTGCAGTTGAAGCACGTCGACGTGGTGCTTGAGCGCCGCGCCGCCATCGCCGCGCGCTACCGCGCCAACCTGGCGTCGGTACGCGGCATTTCGGTACCGGCCGTGGCCGACGTCGATCGCCTGAACAATTCATATTTTCCGGTCTTCGTCGAGGCCGACTACCCGATGGCGCGCGACGCGCTGTACGTCTATCTTCAGACCAAGGACATCATGTCGCGGCGCTATTTCTACCCGCTCATCAGCGAGTTTCCGATGTACCGCGGGCTGCAGTCGGCGCGGCGGGATAATCTGCCGGTGGCCCACCACGTCGCCGAGCGCGTGCTGTGCCTGCCGATCTTCCCCGATCTGCCGCTGGAACAGGTTGACCGTATCTGCGACATCTTGCGCAGCGCCGAGCGCGCGTAGCGGGGAGCGTTCACCATGTCTTTTTTGAGTGAAGCTGAAATGGCCGCGCTCGGCCTGGCCCACCTGGGCCGGGGCGTGCGCATCTCGCGCCTGGCATCTCTGCACAACGCCGCCAACATCCGTATCGGCGACCAGAGCCGCATTGACGACTTTTGCGTGCTGTCGGCCGGCGTCGGCGGTATCGATATCGGCCGCAACGTCCATGTCGCCGTGTTTTCCTGTCTGATCGGCAAGGGCCGCATCACGCTGGCCGACTTTGCCAACGTCTCGTCGCGGGTGGCGATCTATTCCAGCAACGACGACTACAGCGGCGCCTACATGACCGGGCCGACGCTGGCGCCGGAGTGGACCAATATCAGTGTCGGACCGGTACATGTTGGGCGCCACGCGATTATCGGCAGCGGTTCGGTGCTGCTGCCCAACATCCGCGTCGGCGAAGGTGCGGCCATCGGCGCGCTGTCGCTGGTGCGAACCGACTGCGAGCCCTTCGGCGTCTACGTCGGCGCGCCCGCGCGTAAGGTCAAGCAGCGCAGCCGCGATCTTTTGGCGCTCGAGCAGGCCTTCCTGCAGGGCGCGCCTGCGAACGGCGCGGCGCCGCCATGACGCTGGCTGTCGGCGTTGCGGTTCCAGGAAATAAATTCAATGTGATACGATTGATGGCCGCCCGGCTGGTGCTGTTCTCGCACAGCTACCACCTGACCGGCCTTGGCGCCGCCGAGCCGTTCGCGCTGGCGACCGGCGGCAAGATGACGTTTGGCACGTTGGCGGTCGGCGTGTTCTTTTCCATCAGCGGTTACTTGATTATCGCCAGCGCCTATGCGCGGCCGACCATGTCTGGTGTGCGATGGTGGGGTGATCGCGCTGCGCCTGCCGGGTCTTGGACGCAACACCGGGGCGCGGCTGCTTGCCAGCGTCGGCGTCTGCCTGTGCTGCTGGTATATGGTGTTGAATGGGCATTCCGCCGGTCCGGCGCTGTTGGCGCCGTACTTCATGCTGAACGCAGCCTGCTGCCTCGAACGGGCGCGGGTGTCGTTGCGCGGCATGGCCGCCGCAGTGCTGGCGTGCGTGTTCTTCGCCAGCGCCGCGGCGGGTTTGGCCTGGTTTCCGGTTATTGCCAGCGTCGCCATCAGCTACTGCACGCTGTGTATCGCGCGCCATCCGGACTAGGTGCTGCCGTTCAGTACCGAGCGTATCGGCGACCTGTCCTACGGAATTTATTTGTTCGCCTTCCCGATACAGCAGGTGTGCGTCTCGCTGCACCCGGCCGTGGCGCCCTCGATGCTGACCGCGCTTGCCAGTGCCTTTGTCTTGCCGTTGGCTTGGTTGACCTAGCATTGCGTCGAGCGGCGTTTCTTTGCCGCGGGCTCGGCGGCCTCCGCCACGCTGTTCCGCCCGCGCCCGTGGGGAGCGTCGTCCATGAGTGACTTGCGTCGCATTGTCATGATGAGCGTGGCGCGCGGTTACGGCATGGTGCTGTCGCTGGGCACATTGTTTGTGTCGGCGCGCTTGCTCGGACCGCAGGGCCGCGGCGAATTCGCCGCGGCGATGGCCTGGGCGGCGCTGTTCGCCACCCTATTCAATCTCAGCCTCGGGCAGGCCCTGCAACACCGTCTGCAGTCGGCGCAATCGAAGCCGACCCTGGCCGAGCAGCTCGGTACGCTGGGCGGCATGGCTGCGGCGCTGGCGGCGGCCGCGCTGTTGTGCGCCTGCATGCTGTACCTGGGCAGCGGCGGCGCCCTGTTCAAGGGCCTCAGCCCGGCGCTGCTGCTGCTCGCTTTGGGCGCCGTGCCCTTGCTGGTGTGGGAACAGTACGCGTCGAACATGTTGGCGGCGGCTGCGCAAACAGGCTTGCTCAACCGCGCCCAGTACATCGGGCGCAGCGCCGGCTTCGCCGTGTTTTTCCTGCTCGTCATGTATCTGGGGTTGGGTGTGCCGGGCGCGCTGGCCTCGCAATTGATCGGTCAGTTTTTGGTCGCCGCGCTAGTGTTGCTACCGCTGTGGCAACTGGCTGGCAGTTCGGCCAAGTGGGCCAGGCGCGAAGTGCTACCGCTGTTGCGCTCCGGCGTCGTCATTCACATGACGACGGTGAGCGCCTTCCTGCTCGACCAGGTCAGCATTCTGCTGATCAACCACGACCTGGGCAAGAGCGACGTCGGCTTCTACCAGCTGGCCCAGCAAATGGTCGCCCTGTTGCTGATCGTGCCACAAAGCGCGCTGATGGTGATCTACGGCGGCTTGGCTAAAGCCAGCCCGGACGCGTTTTGGCCGCAGCAGAAGCGTCTGGCGAAAAAAGTGCTGGCCGGCGTCGCCGGGCTATCGCTGTTCGCCTATCTAGTGGCACCGTGGATGGTGGCGCTGGTCGCCGGCCATGCCTTCGATCCAAGCGTGGCGATGTTTCGCGCCTTGTTGCCGACGATACTAGGCATCAGCCTGGCGCTATTGATGACGCCGCAGTGGATAGGCCGGGGCATGCTCAAGCTCAACACTGCCCTGACCATCGCCACCAGCGTGGTCGTGGTCGGTGCCAGTTATTGGGCCATTCCGCGTTACGGCGTCGACGGCGCCATCAACGTCCGCCTGGCGGCGTACGCACTGTGGATCCCGCTGGCGCAACTGGTTTTTTGGTTTTGGTGTAATCGTCGCGCGCAGGCTGGTGTCGCGACGCAGGCCGGTAAGGGAGTGGATTGATGGAAAAACGGAATCGACGGGGCTTCGCCCATTATGCAACGCTTGGTTTGCTCGGGTTGGGGGCGCTGGGGTTGACGTTGTTGGCCGGCTTTATGGCGGCCGTGATGGCGCCGGGTGCGCTGGTGAAAATGTTCGCCGTGCCGATCGGCCTGCTCGGGTTGCTGGGCTTGTGGGTGATGCCAATGCGCCGCGAGGCCCCAGACAGCCTACTCAACACGTTGTTACTGGCGCTGGCCGCGCTGATCAACTTGTGGCCGGCCTATATCGTCTACCGTTTCGGCGGCCTGCCGACGGTGAGTCCGACCAAGTTGGCCTGGTTGGCGCTGCTGTTGCTGGCCACCTTCAGTATCCTGTCCTGCCAAGGCCCGATGGCGCGTCTTCTGACGCGTTGCCGCGCCCATCCGGTGCTCGTTTCGGCCACGCTGTTTCTGTTTGCCTGGCGTGTCGTCAGTTCGGCCGCCGGCAGCCAGCCCGTCGCGCAGGTATTGTCGTTGGGCGCGGAAGTGGTGTCTTACTACCTGGTCTTCTTTATCGCGCTGGCGGTGCTGCGCGACGAGCGCGACGTGTTCCGTCTGCTCATCACACTCGTGCTGGTGGCCATTGCGCAGGCCTGCCTGGCCTCGTATGAATCGGTGCTCAAACACACGCTGTTTGAGCGTTTCATCACGCTCAGTGGCGAGGATCCTCTGGTATTGCTGGACATGTTGCGGCAAAAATTTCGAGACGGCAACTACCGCGCCCAGGGAACCTTCGAGCATCCGATGGTGTTGGCCGAATTCCTGGCGATGATGGTGCCGCTGGCCGCCGCGCTGTTCTTCACCCGCAAGGAAGTGCTGTTGCGTTGGGCCAGCCTGGGTTTTATTCCGCTGGCCGTGGCCATGATCCTTGCCTCGCGCAGCCGCTCCGGTATCGCCGTGCTGGTACTGGCGGTGCTGCTGGTGGGACTGCTCAAGCTACTGCCGCGGCAGACCGGGGGCAACGAACACAAGGCCAGCCTGGCGCTGTTGACTTCGGCGCTGTTGCTGCCGGTGTTGCTGACCCTCGGCTATTACGCGATGCACGAGGTGTCGGCGCTGATCGCCGGCCGCACCGGCAACGAGGTCAGCAGCACATTGGGGCGGATCGTGGCGATGGAGCGTGGCGTGCCGCTGGTGCTGAACAGCCCGTTTTTCGGCTACGGCAACGGCATGGGGGCGGTCAAGCTGGGCTTCTTCGATGGCGTTCGTTATAATATTGATAATTATTGGCTCGGCGTAGCCCTCGACGCCGGGCTGCCCGGGTTGTTGGCCTACGGCGTCGTCTTCCTCGGCGCTATTTTCCTCGGTTTGGGGGTGTATCGCCGGCGCCTGGACCGGGGCGGTACGCTCGCCGGTTTCATCACGATTTCGCTAATGATGGTGATCGGCACGAAGACGGTGCTGTCGATCGCTTCGGGCATGACGCTGGCCTTCATATTAATCGCCGCCATTATCGTACTGGGCGAGCCGACCGAGGACCTGCGGCGCAAACAGCAAGATGAACCGGATAGCGTGGTTAAATAATGAACATTAATAATAAAGCTGGCGACATGCCGAAAATTTGGATTGTCTTGGTCAACTGGAATGGTTGGCGCGACACGGTGGAGTGCCTGGAAAGCGTGCTCCGGCTGGACTATCCACATTTCCGCGTGGTGGTGTGCGATAACGACTCCTCGGACGGCTCGGTGGCGTCGTTGCAGGCTTGGGCCAGCGGCGCCGAGCCCGGCCCTGAACGGGTCGGGCCGCTAGCGTATCTGAGTTCGCCGGCGCTGCCCAAGCCGGTCACTTGCGCCGTCGTCGACACGCCGGCGCATTACCGGGCCGACGCGGATGTGGATGGGCCGTTGTTGATCGCCCGCACCGGCGGCAACCTCGGTTTTGCCGGCGGCAATAACGTCGGCATACGGATGGCCTTGTCCGATCCCGCCTGCCAGTTCGTCTGGCTGCTCAACAACGACACGGTGGTCGATCCAGCCTGTCTAGCGCGTATGGTCGAGACCGCCAAGGCCGACGTCGGTATCGGCATCACCGGCTCCGTGAACTGTTTCTACGCCGAGCCCGATGTGGTGCAGGCGCTGGGTGGAGGGCTGTTCTCGCGCGGGCGCGCGTTCGCCGACCTGCACGGCCATTGCCTGCGGCGCGGCGACATCACGGCGGCGGTGCGACAGCGTACCGAAGCCAGGCTGGACTGGATCAGCGGCGCCTCCATGCTGGTGTCGCGCGACTTCCTGAACCGCGTCGGCGAAATGGAGGAGCGCTATTTTCTGTACTATGAGGAAATCGACTGGGCCCTGCGCTCGGAAAAACTGTTCCGCAACGCGGTCGCTTACAGCGCGCTGGTCTACCACAAATCGGGCAGTTCCACCGGAGCACAGGTCGATAGTGGTTTTTCGATCTATACGCAGTTCCGCTCGCGTTTCAAGCTGTACCGTAAATTGCTGCCCGTGTTACTGCCATTGTGTTATCTGAAAACCGTTAAGGACTGGCTGTTCGCCACTTTCAGGGGCCAACGCGTGCGCGCCAACGCCATCTTACGCGCCAGCCGGGACGAGCTGTTTTCATCCTGACGCCGGGCGCCGCACCCGTGCGGGCCGGATTGCCACAACCATTGAGTCATACTATGCACGCAACAGATTTACCGCCGGTCGGGCCCGAAGTGGCGCTGACTATCATCGTCAAGGCGCTCAACGAGGAGGGCGGCATCGCGGCCTGCCTGCGCTCGGCGCTGGCAGAGTTGGACGGTCTCGACGGCGAGGTGGTCCTGGCCGATTCGCTGTCCACCGATCGCACCGTCGAGATTGCCGCGGAGTTTCAAGTGCGGATCGTGCAATTCGAATCGTCGGCGGACCGCAGTTGTGGCGCGGCGCTGCAGTTGGGATACCAGTTTGCCCGTGGACACTTGATTTACGTGCTCGATGGCGACATGACGATGGAGCCGGGTTTCCTGCGCGCCGCGATCGCCTATTTGGCGGCCCATCCGGATGTGGCCGGCGTTGGCGGGCGCCTGCTCGACCGCCATGTGCATACCATGGCGGACAGGCTGCGGGTGGTACAGTACGAAGGCCTGCGCGAGGAGTGCGACGTGCGCGTGCTGGGCGGCGGCGGCCTGTATCGGCGCAGCGCGATCGAGGCGGTCGGCTATCTATCGAACCGCTGGCTACCGGCGTTCGAGGAAGCCGAGTTGGGCGTACGCTTGGCCGCCGCCGGTTGGCGCCTGGTGCGCCTTGCGCAGCCGGCCGTCAGCCATTCCGGCCACCGTGAGAGCTCGTCGCAGATGCTCATGCGGCTATGGCGCAACGGTCGCATCGAAGCAAGCGGGACGTTCCTGCGCGCGGCGCTCGGGCATTCCTGGCTGGGTAGAAGCGTCAAGTTGTGCTGGTTCGTATTTGCCGCGCCGGCACTGTACTGCGCCGCGTTGCTGGCCGCGGCGTTCGGCGCCGGCGCTGGCGCGGCGTTTTTTCCAACCTTCGCGGCGCTCGCCGTGGCGCTCTGGGCGCTGGTGTTCGGCGTCTTGGCTTGGCGAAAAAAGAGTTTGGCCGAAGCCGCCCTGGCCTTGGCGTCCTGGCACTTATATGCGCTCGGCGCGGCGCGTGGCTTCCTGCGCCCGGCTGGCGATCCGCGCCTCGCCATCCCGGCGCGCGAGCAGCCACCGGGCGCCGCCCCAAACGACCGAGTGGTGGAATCCATATGAGCGCAAGCGACCCGATATGGCGCCGCCGTGGCGCGCCAAGCGTTGCCGCGCCCCCCCCTCCCATCTCCGAGCGAATTCGCAACAAAAAATTGTTAAAGGCGTGCCCAATGTGGCACGGCGCAGCAGTGCGTCGAGGCGATTCTTGTTGTTATTTCACCCGAGTTAATTTTTTTTGGGAAATTATTGCGTTAGCGCTATAAAACCACAGGTGTTTTGGTGCCGCTCGCAGTTAGTCATTGTTTTTGCCGAAAAGTAAGATAAAATTCCCCAATAGCTACAGCGTCACTGGCGGAGGCGGACGCCACCGTCATCACTCGTCTTGTCCAGTACGCATATTTCTCGGGAATTCGCGCCAGTCGGCCCGTGTTGCACTATTACTGGCATTTGCGGTCTATTACGAATTTTTTGGAGGTGAACGATGAACTTGGGAACCGCGCCGATATTATTACGTGGCTTGATACTCTTCAGCAGCATCGTATCGAGCGCCAGCCATGCGGATTGGGTGACGTCGCCGCTGGCCCGCGTCGTGCGGCCGCTGCCGGCGGACGCGCAGGTTCAAGCGCAGAACCCGCCCGGCTTCACCTGGGCCATGCCCGCCCTGAAGCCTCCCAACTATATCCTCGAAGTAACCGGTCCGAGCGGCGTTCGGACCTACACCACTACGCGCAACTGGTACCTGCCATCGGAGCCATTGGCGGCTGGTACATACTCGTGGCGGGCGCGCCCGTCCAACAGCACCGTCTGGTCGTCGCCGCGAGCCTTTTCCATCAATGATGCGACATCGAAAAAATTCCTGGTGCCGGACGATACGCTACTGAAGCAACGGATCATCAGCCGCGCGCGTCCGCGCAGCTTGAGCGCCAGCTTGTATCCGCGCAGCAGCTGGAGCGCCACCATGGCGGCCGAGCGCTCGCCGGCGTTGTCGACGCTAATTGCTCAGGTGCAATGGCGCGCCAAGAGCATTCCCATTTATAAGGATGCCAACTGGCCGCTGGTCAACACCGGCACGGTGACGGCGGCAAGCAACGCGCAGGCGTCGGCGATCCGTTGGGCCATATTGGACTTGACGCGCCAATTCGAGGCGGCAGCCTTCCTGTGGCGCATGACTGCGGACCGTCAATACTTGAACGAGGCATTGACCCGAGGCGCGCAGGTTGCCGCGTTCAGTCCCACCGGACCAACGGGTCTGCTGAACGCCGACCAGGAAACGCGCGTCATTACGCTGGCGCTCATCAAGAGCATCGATCTTCTGGCTGGGGACCTGGAGCCGGCGGTGCGCGCCTTCTGGTTGAACGTCGTCAAGTTGCGCACCAACGATATGTTCGCGGCGTTCAAGACCGCCGACGGCGGACTCGACCAATTTCCTTTCGATTCACACGGCACCGTCGCGCAAGGATATCTAGCCGCCATTTCGGTGCTGGCGATGGGGGATATACCCGAGGCCACGGAGTGGTTCGACTTTACCTTCCGCGCCTACGTTCACTCGATTTATCCATGGAGCGGCTCGGAGGGCGGTTTCGCCAACGGCACCTCCTACGGCCAGCACGCCGCGCTATCGTCGATGGCGATTTGGCAGCCGATTGCCGCCGCCACCGGAGTCAATCTGTTCGGCAAGCCATGGGCCGACGGCTACCTGCGTTTCTTTATGCACTTCCAACCGCCCGGTGCGACCCGTCACACCTTTGGAGACGAGCATGAGGCGGCCCCGGTGCCGACCGAGCTGAAGGGTTTTGCTTCGCGCTTCGCCACTCCTACGGCGGCTTGGTACGTCAAGAGTTTGAGCGGCGACGAAGACCCATTGTCCCTGCTAGCGGCGCCTTGGCCACTGCCGGTCAATTCAGTGGCGACGCCGCAGCCCCCTCCCAACGCCGCGCTGTACCCGAGCATTGGTTGGGTGGCAATGCATAGCGATATTTCTAACCGCGCCAGAACCTCGGTTTACTTTAAATCGAGCCCGTACGGCTCGTTCAACCACAGCCACGCCGACCAGAACAGCCTGCTGGTGACGAGCGGCGGGCGTCCGTTACTGATCGAAACCGGCTGGTACGACTGGTATGGTTCGCCGCTGTGGCGCGACTGGTACCGCCAGACCAAGGCGCACAACGCCATCACCTTCGATGGCGGTAAGGGGCAGTTGGTCGATGGCTTCGACAAGCTGTTGAGCCGTAACGGTAAAGTGACTTCATTTTCCACCTCGTCCTCGTTGGATTATACCGACGGCGACGCCACCGCCGCCTACGACGGGGCGTTGACTTCGGCCAAGCGCCAGTTATGGTATCTGCGGGCCCAGGACTTGGTGGTGGTGCGCGACACCCTGGCGTCGGCGACGGCGAGGGTATTCGAATGGAATCTGCATGCGGCGGCGCCGCTGGTGGTCGATGCCAACAACATGGTCAAGATCACCAACATCGACCGCACTCTGTGCGTGCGCTCGGTTACGCCGAACGCCATCTTCGGCAAACGTGTGGGGGCGCCGTCGAAGACCGGCACCTACGAGGACCATGGCGCCTTTGCCCTGCCCGCCGCGCTAACGGCCGAGTTTTTAATGGTGCTCGATATCGGCTGCAAGAATCCGCTCATTTCGCTGACGACGACTGCCACGGGCAGGAGGCTGGCGATCGGCGGTGCCGCAATCACCTTGCCTAAATAAACCGAGCTGTCCCCGCGTCACCGCTGTCCACGCCAGCGAGGACGGCGGTGACGCGCGGCGGACTGGCAATCCACCACCGCCTACCACGGCGCGATACACCGTCGGCTAGGACGGCGGGCGCCCAGGCGCGCTCACGCCACGTACCATGCCGAGTGCTCAACGGCAATGACGCACGGCGCCAAATGAAGACCACCGCTGGTGGACAGCGCGAAACCGCGCCGGCCTCACCAGTTGTAGGGTTTGTGCAGGCCGCTGGCGATGGCTAGCTTGCGCACCGTACGTTTCGCCCTGAGCAGCTGGAACAGGGCGCTGGCCTGGGCGCCGCGCCAGCCGCGGTAGCTCCAGAACACCGGCCCCGAGCGCCGTCCGCTGTCGGTGCCGAATTGGCCAGTTTGGGCGAACCAGCGGCGGTAGTCGGCGTCGCCCATGCCGGCGAACGGGGTGCGTTGCTTGAGCGCTGCGTCGTCGGTGGCGGGGCCGCCGCCTTCGTACGAAACACGCGCTTGCTGCGGATGATAACGCAGCCAATGGGCCTGTACGCCGGCGCCGGACAGGCCCAGCACCAATTGTTCGCACACCGCGGCGCTCTTGTAATGCAGCTTGCGGCCGCGGTAGTCGGTTTGCGGTAAGAGCAGATTGCCAAGCGAATAGGCAATCAGGCCGTTGCCGTGCCGTTCCAGCCCCTGCACCACGTGGGGATGGTGGCCGATCACCAAGTCGACACCGGCATCGATCGCCTGGCGCGCCCATTCGCGGTCGGCCGGCTGCGGGTAGCGCGCCAGTTCATAGCCCCAATGCATGAACGCCACCAGTTTCCTGTCGGGGAATTGGCGTCGCAGCCGGGCCAGCAGGGCCAGCGCGGGCGCCGGCCGGAACAGGCATGCCTGGTCCTGGTGCGGCTCGGCGCCCGGCTCCGGCAGCGGCGAGCAGGCGCCGAACAGAACGTACTGCTGGCCGAAGGCCTCCAGTTCGCAATACGGCAGCGCTTCGGTGCCGAAGGCTTGAATGCCGCATTCGGCCAGCATGGCCTTGCTGTTGTCGACCCCGCCGACATAGTCGGAGATGTGGTTGTTGGCCAGACCGCAGGCGACCACGTTCAGGCGCGCCAGGATATCGGCGACCGAGGCGTGCGAGTAAAGATTGAACTTGTAGGCGTTGTTAATGGCGCTATCCTGCGCGGGCGCGCGCAGCATCGCGCCTTCCAGGTTGGCCACCACTTTGGCGCCGGCGAACAGTTGTGCCAATGCGTCGAATTCCACCGCGCCGGCTTCGGGCCAAGCCAAATCACCCGCAAACATCAATGTCATGTGAACTCCTTCCATACTTCGGTATAGCGCGCCTGGAGGCGCGCGACGGCCTGCTCGGTCGAGAACAGTTGCTTGGTGCGCAGCATCGCCGCCGCCGAGTGCGCCGCCCAGGACGCTCCGTTCCATAGCGTGAGCACGGCGTCGGCGTAGCCGCCGGCGTCGGCGTCCAGCGCCAGAACGGCACCGGTTTCTCCGATCACCGAACGGTTGAAACCGTTGGCAGAGGCGACCGGCACGCAGCCCATCGCCATCGCCTCGGTCAGCGCGTTCGAATGACCCTCGCCGGTGTGCCGGGTGGGAAACAGAAAGAAGTGGGCGCGGCCGAACTGGGCCAGCACCTCGCTCGATTGCAGCGAGCCCAGCCATTCCACGTTGAGGTCGGCGTAGTCGGCGCGCAAACTGGCCATCAGCTTGGCGTCGCCGGGGCCGGCGATGGCGATCTCGCAGGCCAGCCCGCGCGCGGCCAGCGTTCTGGCGGTTAATAATGCAGTCTCGACGCCTTTTTCCCGCGTCACGCGGCCGACATAGATCAGGCGCAGCGCGGCGCCGCCGCTGCCTTCTGGCGGGCGCGCCGGAATGCCGGCCGCGCCAATGTGATTGGGCAGGTAAAAAGCCGCCTTGCCGGTCACCGTCTCGACGAAGGACGCGTATTCCATGCCCTCGATCATGACGGCGTCGGCGCTCTGGAGGGCGCGCCGGAACAGCCAGCGATACAGCGGGCCGTAGCGCTGGTAATAGGTGAACATGGACCCGGCGCGGATGTCGTAGACGGTGGCGATGCCGAGTTTTCTGGCGCGGCGCAGCATTAGCCATTCCGGCAGGATGAATTGCTTGTACAGGCCGGTGACGTGCAGCAACGCGTCGCGCTGCGGCGCAAGCTGGCGCAGCAGCCCGGCGAAGCCGCCCCAGTAGCCGCGCAATTTGCTCAGGGCGCCGCCGCGCGGTTGCGGGTAGCGCAGCTCGTCGACGGCCGCGCCGCGCGCGCGCAGCGCGTCGATGGTGCGTCTGTTGCACGTTTCATAGCCGCCGAGGGGTTTGGCGCCGGGTAGTGGTATCGGGCCGCAAAACAGAATTTTCTTTGTCATAAAATCGCTATCGTTAAGCCGTGCGGGATAAAGCCGTCTGCTGAAGCGCCGCGGCGGTGGCCGCGGTTGCCGACGGCCGCGCGCGTCAGCGCGGGGCGCCGCAGGCGGCGTGGGAGCCCGGCCACTCTTGCGACACCCACTTGAATTTTCCACTTGGCATCAGGGCAATGTCGGCGACGATGCGCACCGTAACGTCGAGTTTCTGGCTGATGTAGGCGCCGACATTGTCCAGCAGCGCCTGCTGGTCGGCGGCCGCGTAGCCGGCCTCGGGCACGATGCGGATTTCCCACGCGCCCGGCCCGAGCTGCGCCACCTGGCACTTGCGGATGTGCGCCAGCCCCTTGAACGCGAACGTGATAATGCTGGCGCTGACGGGGGTGCCTTCGCGATCATAGAGCTGGTCCTCGACCTTCCCCGAGGACAGTTCGAGGCGCGGGTAGCTGCGGCCACAGGGGCAGACGCCGTCGACCCAGCGGGCCCGGTCCGAGATGCGGTAGCGAATCAACGGCATCACGTGGTTATGCAGCGTGGTGCCGACGACATGGCCGAAGTCACGGGTGGGCAGGTCGTCTTGATCGAGGATCTCGACCCACGCGTATTCCGGATTGACGTGGTAGAAGCCGTGCTCGCACTGGGCGGCGTAGGCCACGCGCTCGGCCATGCCATAAAAATCGAACACCTGGCAGGCGAAGGCGCGCTGCATTTGTTCCCTTTGCAGCGCAAACAGGGGCTCGGAGCCGGTCACGACCGCGCGCAGGCGCGCACCGTGCCCGATTTGCTCGGCCAGTCGCGCCAGTTCGAAGCCCGAGGACGGGTAGGCGCGCAGCATGCCGGGACGGCTGGCCTGCATGCTATCGAGCATGGCCGCAGCCGTGCGCGTCGACAGGTGGCGCGTCGACATGAACAATTGCCGGCCGAAGCGGTCCCAGTGCCAGAACGGCGGCGTTTGCCTGTCAATGTCGCTGACCTGGTCGCCGCGCAGCACGGCTTGGGTTTCACCGTTCGTATACCCGGCCCATTGCCAAAATTGCAATTGAAACGCTTCTTCCCATACGACCGAATCGATGCTGCGAAATACTTCCAGCGGCGTGCCCGAGGTGCCGCTGGTCTTGCCCGAGGGCCACCAAGGACGGCGCTTGCCCTTGTTTGGGTACAGGGTGGCGCGGCCTTTGATCAAATCCTGTTTCGATATGACCGGATAATGCGCGCGAAGCCAGGCGTGGATATCGGCGTCGTCCGGCGCAACGGGGATGGCGGCGTAGTGGGGCAGCACCCGGCGCGCGGTCGCCAGCGTGGCGCGCAGCAGCGCGCCCTGGCGCGCTTGCAGTTGCGGCCAGGGTAGGCGTTCTCGGCGGATCAGGGCGCGCGCCCTCCCGAGCGCGATGAGGTTGCGGCGCAGCAAATGGCGGAGCAAAAATGTGAGGTTTTTCAATGTACGTGACGCCTTCAATATAACTTGACAAAAAATCCCCGCAGCCGCGGCGCTACCCGCGCCGGCAAAATTGTAAGCGCAAACAGCCGCGGCCGGCGTTCCGCAGCCCTGCCGATGGGGTCGCAAGCACGAGCGGGAACGGTTCCGGCCTCGCCTGCCGGGCGCGCGCGGCGTACTCGAGCGTCGCGCGCCCGCCAAACGTTGCGCGGACGCTGACGAATAGATAAGTTATGCCAGCGCGCACTATATCTGGATCTGGCCGCCCCAGTCAATCGGGCGCGCGTCTCGGGCCGGACGGCGCGACGGCGCGCGCCGATTGCTGCGGCGCAGCACTGGCGCATCGAAAATAAGCGCCGCGCGCGAGAAAAACAGGCTTGTTGCAAAAGACATATTATAATATCGCTCGTCGTCGTCGTCGTCGCCGTCATCGTCGCCGGCGCGCCGCCGCCGAGACGGGCGATGGCTGCGGCGAACGGGTTCTTTTATTATCGTAGGCGGGCGGGGAGTATATATATGGTAAATAGTAATATATGGTAAGGGTGGTCGGTATGGTCAAGTTTCCCCCGCGTGCCGCTGCGCGCCGCCACGGGGCGCGCGCATGAGCGCGCTGGGCGCGCGCGCGCTGTGGTTCGTCAATCGCCTGAGGTGCATGTCGGCCGGCGAGGTGCTGTATCGTTTTCAGCAGGCGGTGCTGACGCGCATGGTACGCCACGGCTTGCTCGCACGCGAGGCGCCGGCGCCGCAGGCGGCGCAGCGGCCAGCGGCGCCGGCGCTAGCGCCCGCCGGGCTCGACGCGGCGCCCTACCTGCACGACGCCGACGCCATCGTCGCCGGCGAGGTCATCCTGTTTGCCGCCACCGTGTTCCAGGTTGGCCCGGCGCCGCGCTGGAACCGCGACCCGTTGACCGGGGTGACGGGGCCGGACGTCTTCGGCCCCGGCATCGGCATCACCGACCGCGCGCTGGTGGGCGACATCAAGCATGTGTGGGAATTGAACCGCCACCTGCACCTGGTGCGCCTGGCGCAGGCGTACGCGCTCAGCGGGGAGCGGCGTTACGCCGACGCGCTGGCTGGGCAGATCGCTTCCTGGCTGGAGCAATGCCCGCCGCTGCGCGGCCCCAACTGGACCAGTTCCCTGGAACTGGGCATCCGCCTGATTAACTGGAGCCTGATCTGGCAGCTCACCGGCGGCGCCGACGGCGCCCTGTTCGGCGGCGCCGCCGGGGCGAGTCTGCGGCGCGACTGGCTGGCCAGCATTTTCGCCCACTGCCAGTACATCCAACGGCATTTTTCGCGCCATTCGTCGGCCAACAACCATCTCGTGGGCGAGTTGGCCGGCCTGTACGTGGCGGCGCAGACCTGGCCGTGCTGGAAGCACAGCGAGCAGTGGCGCGCCCAGGCCAAGCGCGAGCTCGAGGCCGAAGCCGTCAAGCAGCATTCCAGCGACGGCGTCAACCGCGAGCAGGCCTTCTCCTACCAGGTCTTCACGGCCGAATTCCTGCTGCTGGCCGGCGTCGCCGGCTGCCGCGCCGGCGACCCGTTCTCCACCGCTTACTGGCAAGTGCTGCGGCGCGCGCTGCATTTCCTCGGCGCCGTGCGCGACGTCGGCGGCCATGTGCCGATGGTCGGCGACGCCGACGACGGCATCGTCTTCCGGCTCGAGCCGGGCGCCACCGCCGACCGGCCGGCGATGCTGCTGGCGCTGGCAGCGGCCATCTTCGGCGCGGCGCCCGGCGCGCGCAGCGCCACCGCGCAGTGGTTGCTGGCCGGGCTGGGGCAGGTGGCGCCGGCGTCGGCGCAGCCGCCCGCCTCGGACTGGAACTTCGCCGACGGCGGCTACCTGCTGTTCGGCAGCGGTTTCGGCGCGGCCGACGAGATCAAGGGCATGCTCGACTGCGGCGCGCTGGGCTACCTCGGCATCGCCGCGCACGGTCACGCCGACGCGCTGGCGCTGACGCTGTCGGTCGGCGGCGAGGAATGCCTGGTCGACCCGGGCACCTATTCCTATTGGCAAGACATCCAGTGGCGCGACTACTTCCGCGGTACCTCGGCGCACAACACGCTGCGCGTCGACCGCTGCGACCAGTCCGTCAGCGGCGGGCGTTTCATGTGGACCCGCAAGGCGGCCTGCCATATCGAGCGCATGCCGACCGGGCCGGCCCAGTTCGACTTCGCCGGCTGGCACGACGGTTACACCCGGCTGGCCGATCCGGTGCGCCACCAGCGCGCGGTGCAGTTCGACGCCGCCACCCGCAGCCTGCTGGTGCGCGACCATATCGTCGCGCGCCAGGGCCACCTGCTGGAACAGTTCTGGCATTTCGCCCCCGGATTGGAGGTCACGCTGGACGGCGCCGAGGTCCGCGTCCAGGGCCGCGCCTTCAGCTTGGTCGGCAGCTTTTCGGGCGCCGCGCTCAGCCTCGAGTTGCTGCGCGGCGCCGAGGATCCGCCGCTGGGCTGGTTCTCCAGGACGTACGAGTCGAAGGCGCCGTGTCCGGTGCTGCGCGTTACCACCCAACAGAGTGCCGGGCCGATCGAGGCGCGGTTTACAATCGATGTTTTCTAAAATTTACCACTAAAGGTTTTGTCTATGCCTGTTCTCTATCTGGTTGCCGGGGCCCGCCCCAATTTCATGAAAATCGCGCCCATCGTGCGCGCGCTGCAGGCGCATGGCGGTATCGCGTTCAAGATCATCCACACCGGCCAGCACTACGACCGCGAGATGAACGAGGTCTTCTTCGAGGAACTCGGCATCCCCGAGCCGGACCTGTTCATGGCCGCCGGCGGCGGCAGCCACGCCGCCCAGACCGCCAAGATCATGGTCGCCTTCGAGGACCTGTGCCTGGCCGAGCGCCCGGACGCGGTGCTGGTGGTGGGCGACGTCAATTCGACGCTGGCCTGTTCGATCGTCGCCAAAAAACTCGACATTCCCGTGGCCCACGTCGAGGCCGGCCTGCGCAGCGGCGACATGAGCATGCCTGAGGAAATCAACCGCCTCGTCACCGACAGTATTTCCGACTGGTTCTTCGTGACCGAGCCGAGCGCCGTCGGCCACCTGCGGCGCGAGGGCAAGGCCGAGGCGGCGATCCACTACGTCGGCCACGTCATGGTCGACAACGTGTTGTACCAGGCCGACAAGCTCGAGCGCACCGACACCGCGGGCTTCGAGACGGCCGCCTTCAAGGCCCGCTGCCAAGAGGGCGGCGGACGCTACGGCGTGGTCACGCTGCACCGTCCCAGCAACGTCGACGACGCCGCGATGATGGCGCGCATCGGCGGCGCGCTGCGCGAGATTGGCGCGCAACTGCCCTTGATCTTTCCGGTCCATCCGCGCACCCGCGCCAACCTGGAGCGCTTCGGCGTCGACCTCGGGCCGAACGTGACCCTGGTCGGGCCGCAGGCCTACATGGCTTTCCTCAACCTGTGGAAGGACGCCGCGCTGGTGCTCACCGACAGCGGCGGCCTGCAGGAGGAGACCACGGCGCTGGGCGTGCCGTGCGTGACCATCCGCGAGAACACGGAGCGGCCGGTGACGGTCGACGAGGGCACCAACGTGCTCGTCGGCACCGACCCGGCGCGCATCGTCGCCGCGGCCGAGGCCATTTTGCGCGGCGAAGGCAAGGCCGGCCGCCGCCCTCACTTGTGGGACGGCAAGGCCGCCGAGCGCATCGTCGCGGCGCTGGACAAGGCGCTGGCATGAGCGGGCGCATCACGATGATGGGCTGCCAGATCGATAATCTGAGCATGGAGGACACGCTGCAACGGGTTGAGGGCTTTATCCAGTCCGGCCTGCCGCACCAGCACGTGGTGGTCAACGTCGACAAGCTCGTCAAGGCCAACCGCGACCCGGAGCTGCGCCGCATCATCAACGAGTGCGCCCTGATCAACGTCGACGGCATGCCGGTGGTGTGGGCCTCGCGCCTGCTGGGCAAGGGCTTGAAGGAGCGCGTCGCCGGGGTCGACCTGTTCGAGGCGCTGATGCGCCGCGCCGCCGAGAAGGGCTGGCGCGTGTATTTGCTGGGCGCGCGCGAGGAAGTCGTCGCCGGCGTCAAGCACAACTACGAGCGCAAGTACCCGGGCCTGACCGTGGCCGGCTACCGCAACGGTTATTGGCAGCCGGAGCAGGAGGCCGGCGTGGTGGCCGACATCGCGGCGGCCCGCGCCGATCTGCTGTTCGTGGCGATCAGTTCGCCGAAGAAGGAACATTTTCTCGGCCAGTACCAGGCCCAGATGAAGGTGCCGTTCGCGATGGGCGTCGGCGGCACCTTCGACGTCGCCGTCGGCCGCGTCAAGCGCGCGCCGGTGTGGATGCAAAACGTCGGCCTGGAGTGGTTCTACCGTTTCCTGCAGGAGCCGCGGCGCATGTTTCGCCGCTATTTTATCGAGGACATGGCCTTCATTGGCCTGTTCATCAAAGAAGCCTTTCGCCGCTAAGCGGCAACTCACTGAATTGAAAGCTGTTATATGACTATTATTGCTGTGATTGGCCTCGGTTACGTCGGCCTGCCCCTCGTCGTCGAGTTCGGCAAACGGGCACGCACCATCGGTTTTGACATCTCCACCGCCAAGGTCGAGTCCTGCCAGCGCGGCGTCGACCCGTCGCGCGAGCTGAGCGACGCGCAAATGGCGGCCGCCGAACACGCCGAATACACGGCCGACCCGGCCATGCTGGCCGAGGCCGACATCATCATCGTCGCGGTGCCGACCCCGGTCGATGGCGCCCACAGCCCCGATTTCTCGCCGCTGATCGGCGCCAGCACCAGCGTGGGCAAGCACATGAAGAAGGGCGCCATCGTCGTCTACGAGTCCACCGTCTATCCAGGCGCCACCGAGGAGGTGTGCATCCCGGTGCTGGAGAAGGCCTCGGGCATGAAGTGGAAGGACGGCTTCTTCGTCGGCTACTCGCCCGAACGTATCAATCCCGGCGACCGCCAGCACATGCTCACCAACATCGTCAAGGTGGTCTCGGGCGACACCCCGCAAACGCTGCAGACCGTCGCCGCGATGTACGAGTCGATCGTCGAGCCGGGCGTGCACCGCTGCTCGAGTATCAAGGCGGCCGAGGCATGCAAGGTCATCGAGAACACCCAGCGCGACCTGAACATCGCGCTGATGAACGAGCTGGCGATCATTTTCGACAAGCTCGGCATCGACACCTCGGAAGTGCTGAAGGCGGCCGGCACCAAGTGGAACTTCCTGAAGTTCAGCCCGGGCCTGGTGGGCGGCCACTGCATCGGCGTCGATCCCTACTACCTCACCCACAAGGCCGAGATGGTCGGCTACCACCCGCAGGTGATCCTGGCCGGGCGCCGCATCAACGACGGCATGGGCAAGTACATCGCCGAGCAGACCATCAAGAACATGATCGCCGCCGGCAGCTACATCAAGGGCTCGCGCGTGAACGTGCTAGGCCTGACGTTCAAGGAAAACTGCGCCGACCTGCGCAACTCCAAGGTGGGCGACGTCATCAACGAACTCAAGACCTATGGCGTCGAGGTGTTCGTGCACGACCCGTACGCCGACCCGGAGGAGGCCATGCACGAGTATGGCGTGCGCCTGTTCTCGTGGGACGAGCTGCCGCGCGCCGACGCGATCGTGGCGGCCGTGTCGCACCAACAACTACTCGATCTGCCGGCCGAAGACTTCCAGCAAAAGCTGGTCAAGGGCGGTTGCTTCATCGACGTCAAGGCGTGCTTCGACGCGGCGGCGCTGGAGCAGTCCGGCTTGCGCGTGTGGCGCTTGTAGGCGCGGTCCAGGCCGCGGTTTTTCCTTGCGCCCCGTGCGCACCGACAACAAAGGTTCAGCAATGCATATACTCGTAACTGGAGGCATGGGTTACATCGGCTCCCATACCGTCGTCGAACTGCTGGCCGCTGGCCACCAAGTGCTGGCGTTGGATAATTTCAGCAACGCCAAGGCCTCGGTGCAGGAGCGCGTGGGCGCGATCGCCGGCCAGGGCGTCGACTGCGTCACGCTCGACGTGCGCGACCGCGCCGGCCTCGAGGCCCTGTTCGCCGCCCGGCGTTTCGACGCGGTGATCCATTTCGCTGGCCTGAAGGCGGTCGGCGAATCGGTCGAACAGCCACTGCGTTATTACGACAATAACGTCAACGGCAGCCTGGTGTTGTTCGAGACGATGGCCAAGTTCGACGTCAAGACGCTGGTGTTCAGCTCCTCGGCGACGGTGTACGGCGACCCGGCCTCGGTGCCGATCTTCGAACACTTCCCGCTGTCGGCCACCAACCCGTACGGGCGCAGCAAGCTGATGGTCGAGGAGATGCTGCGCGACGCCGCGCTGGCCGACCCGGGCTGGCGCATCGCGCTGTTGCGCTACTTCAACCCGGTCGGCGCCCATGAAAGCGGCCTGATCGGCGAGGAACCCAACGGCATCCCGAACAATCTGCTGCCGTACGTGGCCCAGGTCGCTCACGGCCTGCGCCCGCTGCTGTCGGTATACGGCGGCGACTACGCGACGCCGGACGGCACCGGCGTGCGCGATTACATCCACGTCGTCGACCTGGCATTGGGCCACGTCAAGACGTTGGCGAAGCTGGCGGCGGCGCCGGGCGTGCACACGTACAATCTGGGCACCGGCCGCGGCAACAGCGTGCTGGAGATGGTGCGCGCCTTCGAGGCCGCCAGCGGCCGACCCGTGCCCTACCAGGTCGTGGCGCGCCGGCCGGGCGACATCGCCGCCTGCTACGCCGACCCCGGCCTGGCCGAGCGCGAGCTGGGCTGGAAGGCCGTGCGCAACCTCGAGCAGATGTGCGTCGATTCCTGGCGCTGGCAAACCATGTCGCAAGCAGTCATTTAACGGAGCGTGACAGCATGAAAGCAATGATTCTGGCGGCCGGCAAGGGCACGCGCGTGCGGCCCCTGACCTACGACCTGCCCAAACCGATGATCCCGATCCTCGGCAAGCCGGTGATGGCCTATCTGGTCGAGCACTTGGCCAAGTACGGCATCACCGAGATCATGGTCAACGTCAGTTACCTGCATGAAAAAATCGAGGAATATTTCGGCGAGGGCCACCAGTACGGCGTGCAGATCGGCTATTCCTTCGAAGGCTACACCAACGACGCCGGCGAAGTGGTGCCGCAACCGCTCGGTTCGGCCGGCGGCATGAAGAAAATCCAGGACTTCGGCGGCTTCTTCGACGACACCACCATCGTGCTGTGCGGCGACGCGCTGATCGACCTGGACATCAAGTCGGCCTTGTTCGAGCACCGCCGCAAGGGCGCGCTGGCGTCGGTCATCACGCGCGAGGTGCCGTGGGACAAGGTGCCGAACTACGGCGTCGTCGTCACCGACCCGGACGGGCGCATCCGCGCCTTCCAGGAAAAGCCCAGCGAAACGGAGGCGTTGTCGAACTTCGCCAGCACCGGTATCTATATCTTCGAACCGGAGGTGATCGAGCTGATTCCAACCGACCGCCCGTTCGACATCGGCTCAGAACTGTTCCCGCTGATGGTCGAGAAGGGCTTGCCGTTCTACGCCCAGACGCGGCGTTTCAACTGGATCGACATCGGCAGCGTCAAGGATTACTGGGAAGTGCTGCAAAGCGTGCTGATGGGGGAGGTCGCCAACATGGACGTGCCCGGCATCCAAGTCGACGAGGGCCTGTGGGTCGGCCTCAACACCAGCATCGACTGGGCCGACGGCACCCGCATCGAAGGCCCGGTCTACATCGGCTCGGGCACCCGGGTCGAGGCCGGCGCGACCATCATCGGGCCGACCTGGATCGGCCACGGCAGCCACATCTGCTCCGGCGCCGAGGTGGTGCGCAGCGTGCTGTTCGAATACACCCGTGTGCTGCCCGGGGTGGCGCTCGACGAGATGATCGTCTTCAAGGACTACAGCGTCGACCGCGCCGGCGAGATGAAGCACGTGTCGGAGTGCGACCCGGACGCCTGGGCCAACGCGCGCGACCGGCGCAGCAAGCGCCGCACCGACGACGATACGAATACGAATGTAACCGAACGGAAGAGCATCAAGGCATGAACATTTATCCAGTCATCCTGTCCGGCGGCTCCGGCACGCGTCTGTGGCCGTTGTCGCGCGCGGTGTTGCCTAAGCAATTGCTACCCCTCGTCACGGACAATACGATGTTGCAGGAAACGGCGCTGCGTCTGGCCGGCCTGCCCGGCCTGATGGCGCCGCTGGTAGTGTGCGGCAACGAACACCGCTTCCTGGTGGCCGAGCAGTTGCGCGACATCGGCGTCGCCCCGCTCGCCATCCTGCTTGAACCGGCCGGGCGCAACACCGCGCCGGCGGTGGCCGCCGCCGCCCACTACCTGGCCGCCATCGACCCGGAGGCGCTGATGCTGGTGCTGCCGGCCGACCATGTGATCACCGACGTGGCGGCCTTCCACCTGGCCATCGGCGGCGCCGCGCGCCAGGCTGGCGCCGGTGCGCTGTTGACCTTTGGCATCGTCCCGACCGCGCCGGAAACCGGCTACGGCTACATCCGCGCCGGCGCCGCGCTGGACGGCGCCGAGTCGTGTTACCGCGTCGCGCACTTCGTCGAGAAGCCGGACCGCGCGACGGCGCAGCAATGCGTCAGCGCTGGCAACTATTTTTGGAACAGCGGCATGTTCCTGTTTCGCGCCGACAGCTATCTGAGCGAGCTGGCCTTGTATCAGCCGGCCATCGTCGCCGCCTGCGAGGCGGCGGTGCGGCTGGGTTACCGCGACCTCGACTTTTGCCGGCTGGACGAGGCCGCTTTTTCGGCCTGCCCGTCCGATTCGATCGACTACGCGCTGATGGAGCACACCGCCCACGCGGTGGTGGTGCCGGCCGACATAGGCTGGAGCGACGTCGGCTCCTGGTCGGCGCTGTGGCAAGTGCAGCGGGCCGACGCCGACGGTAACGTGGTGCGCGGCGACGTCTACCTCGACGGCGTGGCGAACTCGCTAGTGCGCGCCGAAAGCCGCATCGTCGCGGTGATCGGGTTGCAAGACCTGGTTGTCGTCGAGACACGCGACGCGGTGCTGGTCGCGCACAAGGACCAGGTCCAGCGCGTCAAGCAGGTCGTCGCGCACCTGGAGGCGCAGCAGCGCACCGAGCACCTGCGCCACACCAGGGTTTGCCGGCCGTGGGGCTATTACGAGGGCATCGACGCCGGCGAACGCTTCCAGGTCAAACGCATCACCGTCAACCCGGGCGGCAAGCTGTCGCTGCAGATGCACCACCACCGCGCCGAGCACTGGGTGGTGGTCAGGGGCACCGCGCGCGTGACCTGCGGCGACAGCGTCAAGTTGCTGACCGAGAACGAGTCGACCTATATTCCAATCGGCATGAACCACCGCTTGGAAAACCCCGGCAAGGTGCCGCTGCACATCATCGAGGTGCAGTCCGGCAGCTATTTGGGCGAGGACGATATCGTGCGTTACGAGGACGTCTACCAGCGGGCATAAGGCGTTGCGGCGGCGGGACGTGGCACGGCCACGTCGCCGCCCGCGCAGCCATTTTTCAAACATTTCTTTTAGATGGGCAAATTTATGATTTTTGTAACAGGCGGTGCCGGCTTTATCGGATCGAATTTCGTGCTCGACTGGCTGGGCCAGTGCGACGAACCGGTCGTCAATTTCGACAAGCTCACGTATGCGGGCAATATGTGCAACCTGGCGGCGCTGAAGGACGATACGCGCCACTTGTTCGTGCGCGGCGATATTTGCGACAGCGCGCAGGTGCTGGCGCTGTTGCGGGCGCACCGTCCGCGGGCGATCGTCCATTTTGCCGCCGAGAGCCATGTCGACCGCTCCATCCTCGGGCCGGGCGAATTTATCAACACCAACATCAACGGCACCTTCAGCCTGCTCGAGGCGGCGCGTGCCTACTGGGGCGAGCTCGACGGCGAGGAGAAGGCCGGCTTCCGTTTCCTGCACGTGTCCACCGACGAGGTGTACGGCACGCTCGGGCCGGACCAGGCGCCGTTTACCGAAACCACCACCTACGCGCCGAACAGCCCGTATTCGGCCTCGAAGGCGGCTTCCGACCATCTGGTACGTTCCTACCACCACACCTACGGCCTGCCGACGCTGACGAGCAACTGCTCGAACAATTACGGCCCCTACCATTTCCCGGAAAAGTTGATTCCGCTGGTGATCGCCAACGCCCTCGCGGGCAAGCCGCTGCCGATCTACGGCGACGGCCAGCAGGTGCGCGACTGGCTGTATGTGAGCGACCACTGCGCGGCGATCCGCCGGGTGCTCGACGGCGGCCGTCCGGGCGAGACCTACAACGTCGGCGGCTGGAATGAAATGCCCAACCTCGACGTGGTGCGCGCGCTCTGCACCATTCTCGACCGGCTGGCGCCGAAGGCGGGCGCCGCCGGCAGCTACCTCGAGCAACTGACGTACGTGGCGGACCGCCCCGGCCACGACCGCCGGTACGCGATCGACGCCGGCAAGATTGAGCGCGAACTTGGCTGGAAGCCGGCCGAAACCTTCGACAGCGGCATCTTGAAAACCGTGCAGTGGTACTTGGCCAACCAGGCCTGGGTCGCCGACGTGCAATCGGGCGCCTACGCCAACTGGGTCGAGCAAAACTACGCTGGCCGGGAGATCGCGGCATGAGCCGGCCAACCGCTAGCCGCAAAGGCATCATCCTCGCCGGCGGCTCCGGCACGCGCCTGTATCCGGTGACGATGTGCGTCTCCAAGCAATTGCTGCCGATCTACGACAAACCGATGATCTACTATCCGCTCAGCACCCTGATGCTGGCCGGCATACGCGACATCCTGATTATTTCGACGCCGCAGGACACGCCGCGCTTCCGCGAACTGCTGGGCGACGGCAGCCAGTGGGGCGTCAGTTTGAGCTACGCGGTGCAGCCCTCGCCGGACGGCCTGGCGCAAGCCTTCATCATCGGCCGCGCCTTCGTCGGCGACGCGCCGTCGGCGCTGATCCTGGGCGACAATATCTATTACGGCAACGAGCTCGACGGCATGCTGGAGCAGGCCAACGGCCGCGCCGACGGCGCCACCGTGTTCGCCTACCACGTGCAGGACCCTGAGCGCTACGGCGTGGTCGACTTCGACGCCAACCGGCGCGCCGTCAGCATCGAGGAAAAGCCGGCGCGGCCAAAATCGAACTACGCCGTCACCGGCCTGTATTTCTACGACAAGCAGGTGTGCGACATCGCCGCCGACATCGCCCCGTCGGCGCGCGGCGAGCTGGAAATCACCGACGTCAACCGGATGTATCTGGAGGCGCAGCAATTGAACGTCGAACTGATGGGCCGGGGCATGGCTTGGCTCGACACGGGCACCCACGATTCCCTGCTGGAGGCGTCGCAGTTTATTGCCACCATCGAGAAACGCCAAGGCTTGAAAGTGGCTTGTCTGGAAGAAATTGCCTACCGCAAAGGGTATATCGACGGCGCGCAGTTGGAGAAACTGGCGCTGCCGCTGAAAAAAAATGGTTACGGCCAGTATCTGCTGCAAATTCTTCAGGATAAAGTGATTCGATAATGAAGGTAACCCCGACCGCTATCGCCGACGTGTTGATCATCGAGCCGAACGTGTTTGGCGACGACCGCGGTTTTTTTTATGAGAGTTTCAACGCCCGCCGCTTCGCCGAACTGAGCGGCGTGCAGGTCGAATTCGTCCAGGATAACCATTC
>NZ_JBJXIB010000016.1:0-59548 GCF_046115965.1 Janthinobacterium sp. CG_23.3
CTGGCTTGGATTGAAGGATGTTCACGTGGCGGCGGAAACGATACGCACCCTACGCGAAATGGGGGCGCTCAAGAGTTGTGTATAACGAGGTGGGTTCAAAGTCACCGAGATTTATCGCAAGTATTACGATCCACTTCCAGAAAAATCGATGCGAGCCTTTCTGATGGTGATTGCGTCGCGTGAGGCCAAGACGATTTTCCTGGCCGACGCCTATCAGAAAGCGTATCGTACGCTCCCGGCTATGAAAGGACGGCCAAAAGACAAGTTTGATGGTTTTATAACGCATCCCGAGAACGCGTTGAAGCTGGTAAGAACAGGGGAAATCGAGGACGCCGCAAAAATTCTTGCGAGAAGAAAGCAATGGACTTCGCTCCCTACTGGCAGCGAAAACAATGACTTTACCAATGAAGATATGATGCAATCGTATCAAAAATTTATGAGCCAGATAAAATGAATTCCAGTAAATTCAAGCCAGTTATCGTGGTCCTAGCCGTTTCTTTTTTCACGGCTTGTTCAAGCAATTTGCACGCAGGGAGCGCTCAAGCCAGCTGTTCGGCCCTTTCCAGTACAAAGCAATCCACCACTGTTCTCTTGGACGAAAGTGGTCATAAAATTGATCATTTCAAATTTGATGCAGGAAACGCAAGCTTTTCATCGCTAAAAAACGATTTTATCTTCTCGAAGGCAAAATATAGACTGGTACTCTTCCCGGCAAGCCGCACCATTGAAAATGATTGTTCTTTGAGCGTGTGTGTGGAAACAAAAAAAATAAAGCCCCGCTGTGTACAATCGAACGAATACATCCTGTCAATTGGCATCAGTCCAGCCAAATTCGGACCGGAAACGTTCAGGACCGAGTTCGATTTGAAAATCGTTTCCCCGGAAGGTCCCGATATCAACCGTTCGGGTTTTTCTTTTCAGGAAATAATCGAAGGCACGATAGCGATGCCTTGGCTGTCGACCGTCAAATCGCCTCAGCTATCGGCTGCCGTTCTCTCTTTGTACAAGGCAGAATTGACAACTATTAAAATTCCCATTAAAAATTCTGGAATGGTGAGCTATAAATTTAGTGACTGGCAAATGGAATCCAAAGGAGGAAAGGATTTCGAGTTACTGCCAGGTAGCTGCAAGAGCGCCACCCTGCGGCCAAATACGACGTGCTCGGTCCAGATAAAAAAATTGGCAGTTGGTGTTCCTACGACGAGCATACTTGAATGGTGGAACAAATTTGAAGGAGAGGGTTTAAATATTCGACTTCAAATTGAAAAAATCAATGATAACAAGGCTGGGATAACTATCTACAATTCAGAGTAGGCTATGCCTGTATGCAATATTTCTGGAGTAGGCTATGCCTGATGGTATATTGCTTTGCATCGATATCGCAGAATTATCACGCATTACTTCCACACCCGGCGCTACATCCGGAGCGGCTCTAGTGCACGGCATCATCTGTGATCTAGCGGTCTCGGCAAGGTAGCAGCCGCAAGAGCGCTGCGGAGTAGTATGACTTGCTTTCGAAGATACTTAGGAAGCCAAGCGAGATATTATTGCACGGGATAGAGAATGAAATGTGCGCGGGCGGAGTTCTGATTATAGTGACGCCTCGCTAAAGTATTTGCAATTTCGCCATCGCACATACCCGATCAAGCCCTCGTACGACCACGGCGTGCTCAATTCCGGCAAGATCGACGAAAAATTGGTAAGCCGTCCCGGCCCGCCCACGAACACGACAACGGCTTCCTCGAAACGGCCCCGGATCATGAGCCAATTCGAACACCGACGATGGCAGACGAAAATGTATTTCAGATGACGGGCTATGCTTGACGGTGCTCTGTCGCGGAACCGACATGGTGACAAAAATATCCGATGCTGAGAATGGAATATTAGAGGAGTGTGGCTTGGGAACGCAATACATGAATTATGCCGTTTTTAGACGGCATGTAACGTGGGCATTGAAAAAACCACAAACAATAATGCTGACAGGATCTCCGTCGGATACGCCATCCACTTATTAATCCGAAGATAAATGATGAATAAAAAAAAATTTAAGAAATATTTTATATGCCTATGTGTATCATTATTACTAAATGGATGCGGAATGAAAGAACCAAAAGCTTCGACCGAAATTTCCGAACTAAATAAACTGGTTCAGGTTTCAATACCGATGAAATCTGTACAATGGGAAATATTGATGTGGCCTTACGACGACGGCTTTCTTCCCAGTAGCACCGAATTAATAACCTTAGTTGCCGAGTTTGAGCCGTCCGATCCGAAATGGTTCGGCACGGCAAAAGAGCCCATCAAACCACACCGTCTTGCGCCGGAAGCTGGACGGGCTTGGATGTCTCCCCAGTTTAAGACATTGCTAGCGGCGGAATACCTTGATACTACCAAATATAACTGCACGGGCTACAATTCAAAACTTATAAAGAGTGGCGATCCGGTTGATGGCTTCGTCTGTGAATCCGGTGGCCGCGGGTTTCTTTACCTGCGGCTTGCCGATTACTCACCGCAAGTTGAACCTGCCTCCAACGTTACCCCGGCGCCGCCTGAAACCAAGCAAATAAAAATCACCGAGAAATGAGTTCGGAATGATGAATTCTGTAACAACCCATACAATGAAGATGATGAGGTTTTCCAACAACCACGCGTTGGCGGACCTGGCGCGCGTGGGACGGCCCGGCCTACGCGGCGTCCGCCGTGGCAATGAAGGCGTCGAACTGCTCGGCCGATAACGGCCGGCTCAGCAGGTAGCCCTGGTAGGCGCCGCAACCGTGGCTGAGCAGGAAGTCGCGCTGGGCCTCGGTTTCGACGCCCTCGGCCATGACCGACAACCCCAGGCTCTGCCCCAGCGCGACGATGGTGCGCACAATGGCGGCGTCGTTCGGGTCGGTCAGTACGTCGGCGACAAACGACTGGTCGATTTTGAGCTGCTCCAGCGGCAGGCGCTTCAGGTAGCTCAGCGAAGAGTAGCCGGTGCCGAAGTCGTCCAACGAGAAACCGACGCCCCTGCCCTTTAGCGCCACCATTTTGGCGATCGTGACCTCGACGTCGTCGACCAGCAGGCTTTCGGTCAGCTCGAGTTTGAGCAGCGCCGGGTCGGCGCCACTGCTCGCCAGCACCGCCAGCACGTCCGCGACGAAATCCGGATGGCGCAGCTGGCGCGCGCTGACGTTGACTGCCACGCTGAGCCGCGCCGTCGCCGGCCACGCCGACCACGCCACCAGTTGCGCGCACGCCGTCTCCAGCACCCACTGGCCAAGCGCCAGGATCAAGCCGGTTTCCTCAGCCAGCGGAATGAACGCGGCCGGCGACACCACGCCGCGCTGCGGATGGCGCCAGCGCACCAGCGCCTCGGCGCCGGTGATGCGGCCGCCCTCGCCCAGCTGCGGCTGGTAGTGCAGGTAGAACTCGTCCCGCCGCAGCCCCTGGCGCAGGTCGGCCTCCAGCGCCACGCGGGCGTGCACCGCCACTTGCATCTGCGGGTCGAAGAAGCGCAGCGTGTTGCGCCCGGCCGCCTTGGCCTGGTACATCGCCAGGTCCGCGCGCTTGAGCAACTCGCCAACGTCGCCGTCGTGCTCGAACAGTGTGGCGCCAATGCTGCAACTGCTATGGTGCGCGCCACCCTTGAGCAGGTACGGCTGGTTTAACGCCAGCAGCAGGCGCTCGCCGATGGTGGTGGTCTGGGCCGCCGCCACCACCCGGTCCCGGCTCAGCTCTTCCACCATGACGACGAATTCGTCGCCGCCAAAGCGCGCCACGGTATCGCTGTCGTAGACCGCCGCCTGCAGCCGCGACGCCACTTGCTGCAGCAGCAGGTCGCCCTGGTCGTGGCCGAGGGTGTCGTTGAGCGTTTTGAAGTTGTCCAGGTCGATAAACAGCAGCGCGCCGGTGCGGCGGGCGCGGCCGCTGACCGCCATCGCGTGTAGCAGCCGGTCCAGCATCAGGCGCCGGTTCGGCAGCCCGGTCAACGCGTCGTAGAACGCCAGGTACTGGATTTCCCGTTCGGCCGCCTTACGCTCGGTGATGTCGGTGTCGATCGACATGATGGCCTTGGGCCGGCCGTCGTCCTCGCTGACCAGGGTCCAGCGCACCTCCACCGTCAGCGCGCTGCCGTCCTTGCCGCGGCGGGTCACTTCGCCGCTCCATTCGCCGCTGCGCAGCACGATGGCGGTGGCGGCCTCGAGGGCGTCCTCGTCGTCGTCGAGCAAGGCGTCGACCGAGCGGCCCAGCACCTCGTCCTGCGACCATCCATACAGGCGCTGCGCGCTCTTATTCCAATACAGCACGCGCTGGTCGACGCTGCGCACGATGATGGCGTCGCGCGCCTGGTCCAGCAGCGAGGCCTGGTCGCGCATGTGCGCCTGGATGCGGCGTTGCGCGTCGCGCACGCGGATGTTGCCGACGCCGAAGGCGAGGTTGTCGGCCAGCTCGCCGAGCAGCCCGATTTCGCGCGCCGGGTCGCCGAACGGCTCGCCGGAATACAGCGCCAGCAGGCCGAAGCAGCGCTGCCCGTCGCGCAGCGGCAGGTACGCCGCGGCCCGGTAACCCGCCGCCAGCGCGACCTTGACCCATGGCTGGCAGGCGTCCAATTGTTCCAGATGCTCCAGCAGCAGCGGCGCGGCGGCGCGCACCACCCGCCCGGCCGGGCATTCACCCGGCCCGGCGGCGGCGTCGGACCAGCTCAGCGTCATGCTGCGCAGATAATCCAGGTCGTCCTCGCCGGCGTGCGCTTCCACGCTGATGCTGCGCGCGGCGTCGTCGTTGGCGTAGCCGACCCAGGCCATGCGGTAGCCGCCGACGTCGACGGCGATGCGGCAGATGCGCTCGACCAGCGCCGCTTCGTTGCCCTCGCGGATCAAGGCCTCGTTGCAGCGGCTGAGCAGTTGTAACGCGCGGTTCGAGCGCACCAGCGCCAGCTCGGCGTGCTTGCGCGCCGAGATGTCGCGAAAATGCACCGCCAGCCCCTCGTCGGACGGATAGGCGTGGCCCTCCAGCCAGCGCGCCAGCGGCGCGTAGTATTCGACGAACTCGACCGCGCAGTTGTCGCGCAGCGCCCGGTGGTATGCGCCATACGAAACGCCGCCGACGGCCTCCCGGAACTCTTCCCACGCCACCTTGCCAAGCAGTTCGCCGCGACTGCGCTGCAGCAGCAGCTCGGCCTGCCGGTTCAGATAGGTGAAGCGCCACGCGTGGTCGAACGTGAAAAAGGCGTCGGTGATGCTTTCGAGCGTGGTGGTCAGGCGCGCGGCGAGGCGGTTGGCGCGCTCCTCGGCGCGCTTCTGGCCGCTGATGTCCTGCATCGCGCCGCGCACCCGCGTGATGACGCCGCCGTCGCCGCGCACGGCCTGGCCGAGCGCGCGCACCCACAGCCGGCGGCCGCCGGCGCTGACCACCTCCAGCTCCTCGTCGTAGGGCAGCCCCACTTGCGCGCAGCCCTCGAAGGCGGCGCGCAGCCGGGCGCGCGACTCCGGTACGCACAGGCCGATCGCCTGCTCGAAGCTGGGCGGCGGCCCCGGCGCCATATCAAACAGCGCGTAGATTTCCTCGGACCAGACCACCTGCCGCGAGGGCAGCTCCACTTCCCAGCCGCCCAGGTGGGCGATGCGCCCGGCGATGTGCACCAGCGCCTCGTTCTGGCGCAGCGTGCGCTGGCCGAGCTTGGATTCGGTGACGTCGTGTAGCGAGCCGGCGAGCAGGCGCTGGCCGCGCGCGTCCGTCTCCAAGCGGCCGCGCGCGTACAGGTGGCGCTGCTCGCCGTCCGGGCGCACGATGCGGTGCTCGCGGTTCAGCGCGGGGCCGCCGCGCAGTACGTCGGCGAACGCCTGGGCCAGGTCCGCGCGGTCGTCGGCGTGGACAAAGGCCAGGAAATCGTCGAGCGCGCGCGGAAAGCGCGACGGCGCGAGCGCCAGGATGCGACCGGCCTCGTCGGACCAGTGCTGGAAGGCGCCGGACGCCCGCATCTGCCAGTGGCCAAGGTAAAAGACCGGCTCGCCCTGCGGCAGTGAGGCCGCCGGCGGGCCTTGGGTGGAAAGATCCGACGATGCCATGGCGGGATTCGACCTCAGATGTTGAACAAGTTGGTTGAACGCTGAAATTGATTCCTTCCCAGTGTAGCAACTTCCCGTTTGCCGCACACGACATTCTCGCGGCATTGGCCGTTTACCAACGTCAACAACGGGACGCCGCCAGGCCGTCACAACATTACCGAGAAATAATTTGTATTGCAAACATTTGTAAGCAATTGTAACTGCGCCGGATGCGCCGGGATCGCAGGCGTAAGGTAATACGCGTTCGCATTAATTACCACAATGCTTTTTTGCGCACGTCGGACGCCTCGCCGCGGCGCGCAAATCCACGCCGAAGCGCAGGTCCCGGGGCACGTTGCAATGAAGGAAAAATCATGCTGACTGCCACCTATGCCCTGATGACCCTGTCGATCGAACAAAAAAGGGAGCGCAATTTCATCTCGCGCTTTCGCCACTACCTGCAGGTGAACGCCGGCGCGCCCCAGAAAATGGACCCGGTGCGGCTGGCCAACCAGCTCGACGAACTGACCCGTTTCGCCGAAATGCGCCACCAGCGCAAAGTCGAAGGCTGCCTGATGCCGGCCTTGCGCCAGGCGACCCACGACGCCGACACGCTGCTGGCGGACTTGGAGACGCTCAACCGGATCGGCCGCCACACGCTGGGCTCGGCGCGGCGGCGCCTGCGCTTGGCCTTTGCCGAGAGCGCGACGCATGTCAAGATGCTGTGTTTTACCCTGGAGCGCTACTGCGAGAACTTGCTGGAGCGCCTGGCGAAGGAAGAGCAGGAATTGCTGCCGCTGGCGCAGCGCGTCATCTCCAGCGAGCAATGGTTCGCCATCGGCACCACGTTCCTGTCGTACGACGCGGCGCAAAACGAGCGCCGGCGCAAATCCACGCTGCCGCGGCTGCGCTGGCACTCGCGCCCGCCGGCGTCGTAAGCGGCCGCGTAGCGCTTATTCAAGCCGCCTGCAACTCCGCATACAGCGCCAGAAATTCCTGGCTCATCTTATGGCGCGCGTCCAGATGCACCATGGGCAGGTTGCGGTCGTGCGACTCGCGTATCCTCACCGAGCTGGACAGCTTGTTCTCGAACACCGGCAAGCCCTCCGCCTTGAGTTCGTCGACCAGGCGCTGCGGCAGGCGCGCGCGCGGCTGGAACTGGTTCACCACGATGCCTTCGATTTCCAGCCGCGGATTATGGTCGGCCTTGATCTCGGCGACATTGGCGACCAGGGTGTAGAGCGCCTGGCGCGAAAAATCGTCGCAGTCGAACGGAATCAGGCAACGGTCGGCCGCGATCAGCGCCGACTGGGTGAAGAAATTGTAGGCCGGCGGCGTATCGACGAAAATTTCGTCATAATCATTGGCCAGTTCGTTGAGGGTGTCGCGCAGCTTGTAGATCTTGTGGCGCGACTCGAGTTTCGATTGCAACTCGCCGATTTCCGGGTGCGCCACCATGATCGACAGGTTCTCGAACGGCGTCGCGTGGACGAAGCTGGCCGCCGCCTTCGGGAACATCGTGAACGCCAGCATCTGCTCGAAATACGCCGCCATGGTCGGCGCCGTCTCGCGCGCCGCGTCGCCCAGCAGGTAGCGGCTCGAATTGCACTGCGGATCAATATCGATCAAAAGCGTCCTTTTCCCCTGGTGCGCCGCGATGGCGGCGAGGTTCACGGCGATGGTCGATTTGCCGACCCCGCCCTTTTGATTGAAGATCACACGTTTCATGGCATTCCAAGAAGATGATTGATTGCACGATTCTAGCAGAGTGCTGCGGTGCAGCAACGCGCTGCACCGTTCGCCAGATGTAAAAAGTGCAATATCACAACAACAATGCGCCGGCCGAGCCGTGTTTCCAACGCTCCGGCGCGCCGGAACGGGCGCCGACGCCCTATTCGAGCATGTTCAGCTTGAGCTGGCGCGACAACTCGGTGCGCAACAGCACGTCCGGCGGCGGCGCATGGTGGGTGCCGCTCATTTCCAGTCCCACCGCCAGGGCCAGGTCCATGCTCGACAGGTGCCCCAGGAACCAGCGCGGCAGGAAGCGCACGACGTCGCGCCCGGCCGCCGTCTCCCCTTGCAGCACGTCCGACTCGGCGTAACGCAAGCCGGCCATGACCCGCGCGTGCTGTTCGGCATGCTGGCGCCGGCCCGGAAAGCGGATCTTCTCCATCAGTCCCTCTTCCTCCCGGAAGTCTTGCTCGAGCGTGTCGATCAGGTCCAGGTAGGCCGCCGCGAATTGCTCGTCCGGCGCCGCGTCCAGGCGTTCGATCTGCCCAAGCAGGGCGCGGTGCGCCCGGTCCATCGCCGGCACCCCCAAGGCCATGTCTTCCGACCATCTGACTGTCTGCATTGCATCCCCCTTTTTTGCTTCGGTCTGGTTGCCGGCGCCGCTGCGCCGGCGCCAACATCCCCCAGTGTGGGCGTTGGCGCGTCCGAAATCCTTGATTGAAGTCAAAAATGGGGAAGCGAACTGAGGAACTTCAAAAGCGGCATCGCGATCCACCGCGTTTTTCTCCTCCTTGAGCGAGATCAAAGAATATCGGGCGTGGGCGACCACACTGGACTGGTACTGGCTACGGGACTGGCACGCGCCGCTTACTTCATTAGCAAACGTTGCCGCACGCAATCTTCGGCGCTGCCTTACAATAAAGGTGAACCGAGCCTTAACCTACAGGAGCCACCCATTGCATACGCCAGCCTTCATTGCATCGACCCGCTTCAACGATCCGCGCCTGGCGCTGGAACAGGTTCAAGCCATTTACCGCAGCAGCATCGAGCACCTGCGCGACGCGCTGCAGCGTTTCGTCGGCGGCGAGGACCTGAACGGGCGCACGCGCGCCTGCTATCCCTTCGTGCGCATCCAAACCGACACCGTGGCGCGCGCCGACTCGCGCCTGGCGTACGGCTTCGTGGCCGGCCCGGGCGTCTTTGAAACCACCGTCACGCGCCCCGACCTGTTCGCCGACTACTACTTGCAGCAGTTCACGCTGCTGCTGAAGAACCACAGCCGCGACCAGAACGTGCAACTGGAAGTGGGGGTGAGCGCGCAGCCGATCCCGGTGCACTTCTCGTTCGCCGAGCACGACCACATCGAGGGCAATATGTCGCCCGAGCGGCGCATGGCGATGCGCGACATGTTCGACCTGCCGGACCTGGCGGCGATGGACGACGGCATCGCCAACGGCACCATGGAAATCGCGCCTGGCGCGGCCCAGCCGCTGGCGCTGTTCACGGCGCCGCGGGTCGACTACTCGCTGCAACGCCTGCGCCACTACAGCGGCACCGCGCCGCAGCACTTCCAGAACTACATCCTGTTTACCAACTACCAGTTTTACATCGACGAATTCGTGCGCCTGGGGCACGAGATGATGGGCCGGCCGGTCGATCCGCTGGCCGAAAGCGAGGACGACGGCTACATCGCCTTCGTCGAGCCGGGCAACGTCACCACGCGGCGCGCCGGTTGCGCCGTCGACCCCGAGGACGCCTTCGGCGCGGCGCCGCCACGGCTGCCGCAGATGCCGGCCTACCACCTGGTGCGCGCCGACGGCAGCGGCATCACGATGGTCAACATCGGCGTCGGCCCGGCCAACGCCAAAACCATCACCGACCACATCGCCGTGCTGCGCCCGCACGCCTGGCTCATGTTGGGCCACTGCGCCGGCCTGCGCAACACCCAGAACCTGGGCGACTACGTGCTGGCCCACGCCTACGTGCGCGAAGACCACGTGCTCGACGAGGATTTGCCGCTGTGGGTGCCGATCCCGCCGCTGGCCGAGGTGCAGCAGGCGCTGGAGGCGGCCGTGGCCGAGGTGACGCAGCTGACCGGTTACGATTTGAAGCGCATCATGCGCACCGGCACCGTGGCCAGCACCGACAACCGCAACTGGGAATTGCTGCCGCATCGCACGCCGGAGCGGCGCTTCAGCCAGAGCCGGGCGATTGCGCTGGACATGGAAAGCGCGACCATCGCCGCCAACGGTTTCCGCTTCAGGGTGCCGTACGGCACGCTGCTGTGCGTCAGCGACAAGCCGCTGCACGGCGAGATCAAGCTGCCGGGCATGGCCAACCACTTCTACCGCGAGCGCGTCGACCAGCATTTGCGCATTGGGATCCGGGCGCTGGCGCTGCTGCGCCAGCAAGGCATCGACCAGCTGCACAGCCGTAAGCTGCGCAGCTTCGCCGAGGTGGCGTTCCAGTAGCGGTTTGGTGGCGGAATAAAAAACCAAGGGCGTCAAACCGGGGTCGGACCTGAAGCTCCGACCCCGGCTCGACGCCCTTGGTGTATTTTGGCGCCGTCGGCGCCTTGATGCCGTTACGACTTGATGTTGAAGGCGTCGCGGCCGGCGTACGAGGTGGCGATGCCCAGTTCTTCTTCGATGCGCAGCAGCTGGTTGTACTTGGCCATGCGGTCCGAACGCGACATCGAGCCGGTTTTGATTTGCAGCGCGTTGGTGCCGACGGCGATGTCGGCGATGGTCGAGTCTTCCGTCTCGCCGGAGCGGTGCGAAATGACGGCGGTGTAACCGGCGCGCTTGGCCATTTCAATCGCGGCGAAAGTTTCGGTCAAGGTGCCGATCTGGTTGATCTTGATCAGGATCGAGTTGGCGATGCCCTTCTGGATGCCCTCTTTCAGGATCGTCGTGTTGGTCACGAACAGGTCGTCGCCGACCAGTTGCACCTTCTTGCCCAGCGCTTCGGTCAGAATCGCCCAGCCTTCCCAGTCGCCTTCGGCCATCGCGTCTTCGATCGAGATGATCGGGTACTTGTCGCACCAGCTCGCCAACAACGCGGTGAAGCCGGTTGCCGTCAGGCTCAGGCCCTCGCCTTCCAGTTCATACTTACCGTTCTTGTAGAACTCGCTGGCGGCGCAGTCCAGGCCCAGCGCGATCTGCGTGCCCGGCTGGTAGCCGGCTTCCTCGATCGCCTGGATGATCAGCTTGATGGCTTCCTCGTGGCTGGCCACCGACGGCGCGAAACCGCCCTCGTCGCCGACCGCCGTGGTCAAGCCCTTTTTCTGCAAGATCTTCTTGAGCGTGTGGAACACCTCGGCGCCGTAGCGAATCGCCTCCTTGAAGGTGGGCGCGCCGACCGGGATAATCATGAACTCTTGAATATCGAGGTTGTTGTCGGCGTGCGCGCCACCGTTGATGACGTTCATCATCGGCACAGGCATGCGCATCTCGGCGGAGCCGCCGAAATAGCGGTACAAGGGCAGCCCGGCTTCCTGCGCGGCCGCCTTGGCGACTGCCATCGACACGGCCAGCATGGCGTTGGCGCCCAGGTTGCTCTTGTTGTCGGTGTTGTCCAGGTCGATCAGCATGCGGTCCAGGAAAGCTTGTTCGTGCGCTTCCAGGCCGGTGACGACGTCGGCGATGACGGTGTTGATGTTTTCAACGGCCTTCAGCACGCCCTTGCCGAAATAGCGCTTCGGGTCGCCGTCGCGCAGCTCGATCGCTTCGCGCGAACCGGTCGACGCGCCCGACGGCACGGCCGCCCGGCCGGTGGCGCCGGATTCGAGCAACACGTCGCATTCCACGGTCGGATTGCCGCGCGAGTCGATGATTTCACGGCCGGTCACTTCTACGATAACGCTCATTGTTCTGTACTCCAGTGTAATTCGTTGATTATATGGTTGCTTCTTTTTTAGGCCGGATCACGCCTTGCCAATCCGGCCCACGGTACTCATATGCGGCGGCACTTTAACTCAGTGCTGGCCGATCTTCGTAATTTTAAGCGAATTGGTGCCGCCCACCTGGCCCATCGGCTCGCCCCAGGTCATGACGACGGTGTCGCCGCGCTCGACCAGGCGGTGTTCCAGCAGCAGGTCTTCGGCCGCTTTCAGCACCGCGTCGCGGTCGTTCGATTGGATCAGGTTCAGCGTGCTGACGTTGCGATACAGCGCCAGCTTGCGCTGGGTCGACACGCTTTGGGTCAGCGCGACGATCGGCACGTCGATATGGTGGCGGCTCATCCACAGCGCCGTCGAACCGGACTCGGTCAGCGTGGCGATCGCTTTCACGCGCAAATGGTGCGCCGTGAACAGCGCGCCGTAGGCGATCGACTGGTCGATGCGGGTAAACGTCATGTTCAAGAAGTCGGCGTCGAGCTTGCAGCTGTCCCATTTTTCCGCGTCCAGGCAGATCGCGGCCATCGCCTCCACCGTTTCAACCGGATACCGGCCGGACGCCGTTTCGGCCGAGGTCATGACGGCGTCGGTGCCGTCCAGCACGGCGTTGGCGACGTCGGACACTTCGGCGCGGGTCGGCACGGCGTTGACGATCATCGACTCCATCATTTGCGTGGCGGTGATGGCCAGCTTGTTGGACGCGCGCGCCATCTTGATCATGCGCTTTTGCAGCGCCGGCACGGCCGCGTTGCCCACTTCCACCGCCAAATCGCCGCGCGCGACCATGATGCCGTCGGACGCGTCGAGGATTTCCTGCAGCGCGGGAATCGCCTCGGCGCGCTCGATCTTGGCGATCATCAAAGGCTTGTGGTCGTACTGTTCGCCGGCGATGTTGGCCAGCTGGCGCGCCATCACCATGTCGGTGGCGTTTTTCGGGAAGGAAATGGCCAGGTAGTCGGCCTGGAAGCTCATCGCCGTCTTGATGTCTTCCATGTCTTTCGCCGTCAGCGCCGGCGCGGTCAGGCCGCCGCCCTGGCGGTTGATGCCCTTGTTGTTCGACAGCTCGCCGCCGATGCGCACGGTGCAGTGGATGGCGCTGCCGATGATCTTGTCGACGACCATCACGATCAAGCCGTCGTTGAGCAAGAGCACGTCGGCGTTCTTCAGGTCGCGCGGCAGTTCCTTGTAGTCGAGGCCGACGCGTTCCTGGTTGCCCAGTTCGCCGTTTTCGCCCCACTTGGCGTCGAGGATGAACTTGTCGCCGTTTTCCAGCTGGATCTTATTGTTTTCGAACTTGCCGACGCGGATCTTCGGACCCTGCATGTCGGCCATGATGGCCACTTCGCGGCCGCAATAGGCCGCCGCCTCGCGCACCATGGCGGCGCGGTCGATGTGGTCCTGCGCCTTGCCGTGCGAAAAGTTCAAGCGCACGACGTTGACGCCGGCCTTGAACATCTTGATGAGGGTTTGCAGGTCGTTGGACGCCGGTCCGACGGTGGCTACAATTTTTGTCGCGCGTTGCATAGGGCTTTGCATGGCTTTAGCGGCACGGGCCAGGGCTGGCGTGCCGTCCTTTCTGTAGATGGTGGAGTGGCGGGTTTATTGCGCTGCCATCAAGGCAACGGTGGTGTCGAGCATGCGGTTCGAGAAACCCCATTCGTTGTCGTACCACGACGATACTTTCACCAGGCGGCCCGATACCTTGGTCAGCGTCGAATCGAAATTCGACGACGCCGGGTTGTGGTTGAAGTCGATCGACACCAGCGGCTCGGTCTGGTAGGTCAGAATGCCCTTCAGTTCGCCTTCCGAGGCGGCCTTCAGCAGCGCGTTGACTTCGTCGACGGTGGTGTCGCGCTTGGCGATGAAGGACAGGTCGACCAGCGACACGTTGATGGTCGGCACGCGAATGGCGAAACCGTCCAGCTTGCCGTTCAACTCGGGCAGCACCAGGCCGACCGCGGCGGCGGCGCCGGTCTTGGTCGGGATCATGCTCATCGTGGCCGAACGGGCGCGGCGCAGGTCTTCGTGCATCACGTCGGACAGCACCTGGTCGTTGGTGTAGGCGTGGATGGTGGTCATCAGGCCGGTTTCGATGCCGATGGCGTCGTTGAGCGGCTTGACCAGCGGCGCCAGGCAATTCGTGGTGCAGGAGGCGTTCGAGATGACGGTGTCGGACGCTTTCAACACGGCGTGGTTGACGCCGTAGACGATGGTGGCGTCGACGTCCTTGCCACCCGGCGCCGAAATGATCACTTTCTTGGCGCCGCCGACCAGATGAGCCGAGGCCTTTTCCTTGGTGGTGAAAAAACCGGTGCACTCGAGCACGACGTCCACGCCCAGCTCGCCCCACGGGATTTCCGCGGGATTGCGCTGCGCGAACACGCGGATGGTGTCGCCGTTGACGATCATGTTGTCGCCTTCGACCGTGACGGTGCCGGGGAACTTGCCGTGCGCCGTGTCGTAGCGCGTCAGGTGGGCGTTCGACTTGGCGTCGCCCAGGTCGTTGATGGCGACGATCTGGATGTCTTGCCGCTTGCCGCCTTCGTAGAATGCGCGCAAGACATTGCGGCCGATGCGGCCATAACCGTTGATTGCAACTTTGATCGTCATGCTGTCTCCTATATATCTATTGTTAAGGCGCTGATACGCCGCTGGCTTTCATTGCATTGCTAACTACTAGCCGCTGTTGCGCAGGCCGGCGGCGATGCCGTTGATCGACAAATGGATGCCGGTGCGGGCCTTGTCGTCCTGGCGCCCGTCGCGGAAGCGCTGCAGCAACTCGACCTGCAAGTGGTTTAGCGGATCGATGTAGGGGAAGCGGTGGCGGATCGAGCGCTGCATCAGCGGATTGGCCTGCTGCAGTTCCTCTTGCCCGGTGATGAGCTTGAGCGCGTCCAGCGTGCGCGTGTGCTCGGCGCGGATGCGCTCGAAAATCGCTACGCGCAGCGCCGCGTCCTTGACCAGCGCCGCGTACTTGCCGGCGATGGCGATGTCGCTCTTGGCCAACACCATGTCCATGTTCGACAGCAGCGAGGTGAAGAACGGCCAGTCGCGGTACATTTCGCGCAGCAGCGCCGGGCCGTCGGCCGGATGCGCCGCCAGGTAATGCCGCACCGCCGAACCGAAGCCGTACCAGCCCGGCAGCATCAGGCGGCACTGGGCCCAACTGAGCACCCAGGGAATGGCCCGCAGATCCTCGATCGACGTCGATTTCTTGCGCGAGGCCGGGCGGCTGCCGATGTTCAGCGCGGCGATCTCGGCGATGACGGTCGATTCCCAGAAATATTTCTCGAAGCCGTCGGTCTCGTACACCAGCGAACGGTAGGAGCGCAGCGCTTCGCCCGACAATTCCTCCATCGCGCCCAGGTAGGCGCCGCTCGGCTCGGGCCGCTGCGGATGCAGCAGGCTCGCTTCGATCGTCGCGGCGGCCAGCACCTCCAGGTTGCGCCGGCCCACTTCCGGGTTGGCGTACTTGGCGGTGATGACTTCGCCCTGCTCGGTCAGGCGGATCTGGCCCTGCACGGCGCCGGCCGGCTGCGCCAGGATCGCCTCGTAGCTCGGCCCGCCGCCGCGGCCGACGGAGCCGCCGCGGCCGTGGAACAGGCGCAATTGAATGCGGTGTTGCTTGAACACCGACACCAGGTCGATTTCGGCCTTGTAAAGTTCCCAGCCGGAGGTCAGGAAGCCGCCGTCCTTGTTGCTGTCCGAATAGCCCAGCATGACTTCCTGCTGGTTGCCGCGCGACTCCAGCAGGCGCCGGTACAAGGGCAAGCCGAAGGCGCGCGCCATGATGTCCGGACCGGCGCGCAAGTCGTCGATGGTTTCAAACAGGGGAATGATGTTGACGTCGAGGGTGCCGTCCTGCTGGCTCAGCAAGCCCACTTCCTTCAGCAGCAAGGCCACCTCAAGCAAGTCGGAGACGCTGGCGGCCTTCGAAATGATGCAGTTCGGCACCGATTCGGGGCCGTATGTGCGGTGCGCTTCCTTGATCGCGCGGAAGATGTCCAGCTCGGACAGCGTTTCCTCGGAATACGTCTGGTATGGGGACACCAGCAGGCGCGGCGAACCCAGCTCGGACAGCAGCAGGTCGACGCGCTGGTCTTCCGGCAAGCCCTGGTAGGCCAGGCCCGGGCGCACGCTGGCGAACAGCTCGCCGATGACGCGCTCGTGCACGTCGGAGTTCTGGCGCAGGTCGAGCGGCGCCAGGCTGAAGCCGAACACCTTGACGGCGCGGCGGATCTGCCGCAGGCGGCCGCGGGCCAGCGTGCGCAAGCCGTTGTGGACCAGCGACTGGTGGACGACGTCTAATTCGGCCAGCAACTCGGCGGCCGACGCGTACGGCGCCTCGGCGGCGTTGGCGCCGGCTGCGCGCGGCGCCCCGGCGCCGGCCGCCATGCCGGCGCGGGTCGCCTCGACGCGGGCGTGGATGCCGTAGATGGCGCGACGGTACGGCTCGTCGAGGCGGTGCGGCGACTGGTCGGCCGAGCGCTCGGCCAGTTGGCGCAGCGCGCCGGTGCAGGCGTTGAGCTTTTCGGCCAGCGACAGTTGCGAGGCCAGCTTGTGCAGTTCGCCCAGGTAGAAGTCGAGCGCCTTGTCGGATTGGCGTTGCAGCGTGCTGCGCAGCACCGCGGCGGTGACGAAGGGATTGCCGTCGCGGTCGCCGCCGATCCAGCTGCCGACCTTCATAAAGGTCGGCAATTCGGTGTCGACCCAGCGCTCGTCCCGCTGCGCCAACATGGTCTCCAGCGACGAATACATCTGCGGCAATTCGGTCAAAATCGTGTGGTCGAAGAAGGACAGGCCGTTTTCCACCTCGTCCATCACCGACAGCTTGGTGTTGCGCAACAGGCGGGTTTGCCACAGCGTCATAATGCCGCGGCTGAGCGCCTCCTCGTTGTGGGCGGCCTCCTCCGGCGTCATCTGGTAGCGGTCGCGCTCGTTCAACAGGCGCGCGATCGACATTTGGCAATTCAGAATGCTCTTGCGCTGCACTTCGGTCGGATGGGCGGTAAACACCGGGCCGACGTAGGCGTCGTCGAAAAAGCCGAGCAGGGCGTCGCCCTGGTCGGCGGCGTACACCTTGCCGACCGCGTTCGCCAGGCTGCCCTGGCGCGGCTTGGAGCCGGCGATCAAATGGGCGCGGGTGCGGCGGATGTGGTGTTGGTCTTCAGCAATATTGGCCAGCAGCGAGAAGTAGCTGAAGGCGCGGATCAGTTGCGTGCTTTCCTCTTGCGACAGCGCCTGTAGCGAATCGGCCAGCTGGCCGCGGGCCTGCTCGTCGTTGTCGCGCCGGAAACGAATCGCCAGTTGGCGCACGTTTTCAATGCGCTCGTAAGCCACCTCGCCCAGATGGCTGCGGATCGCATCGCCAAGCAGGCGACCCAGTTGCCGGATATCGCCGCTCAGCAGCTCGTCTTTCACTTCGTCTATAGATTGCATATCTACCACTTTGAAGGGCCCGGTCCGAAGCCGCGCGCCGCCAGTCTGACGGCGCGTCGTGCCCCCGGCGCCGACGCCCGGTTTAAAAGCTCACACGGCCGCAAGGCGCAAAAATCGGAGACACCGGACAGAATGATTTTTACAGCAACGCGACACACTATGATTCATATTTGTAGGATATTTACATCGAAAAGCCGCAAGCTCCGTGGCCGCCGCACCCGCTTTACCCGGTTTGAGCGGCCATATGGCGCTCAAAGCAGGCTGGTCAGCTACGTTAATGAAAATTTACTACGTATTTTAGGTAAAAGCAACCAGCTTCCGTAATGATTCCGACAAAAACCATACGCGCGGCGTGATGTTGCCTGCCCGGCGGTGGTGAATGCCGCGGCGTTGGCCCGGCCGGCGCCGCTATGTGCCCTAGCGAACGGTGAAGTGATTCCTTTAGCGCTATCGTGGCTTTGTTCTCTCCACAATATCGCATCCCTAGAGGAAAAAAATGAACGTCATCATCACCCTCATCGTCTACCTCGTGGTATTCGGGCTCATCTGGTGGCTCATCAGCATGCTGCCCCTGCCCGCGCCGGTAGGCCAAATCGTCCGCGTGCTCTTCATTATCTTGTTGATCTTGATCGTCTTGTCGGTGTTCGGCATTATTCCAGGCGGTTATCTGCCGCGTCTGAACCTGTAGCGTACGCCCGGCGCGTATCAACAAGCCCGGCCTTCGCGCCGGGCTTTTTTCGTCCGCGACCCGGCAAGCAAGCCCCTGTGTGGGCCGGCGAACGGAACATGGACGTGAAACGGCTAGCATGAAGCCATACGACCAACCGCGCGAGGCGCTCCATGATGCCCTTTCCCTCCCCTGTGACGCCGTCCGGCGTTGCCGCGGCGGCTCCCTTGCCGCCGACTGCGCCGCTCGGTTCGAACGCCGCCGCCGCGTCCGTGGCGCCGGCCGTGGTGGAATCGAGCACCGTTGAATTGTCCCGGCTCGGCCTGTTCATGTCTTCGCTGGCGCTGGCGCGCAAGCGTTTGGCCGACCAGCGCGTGGCCACCGCCGCCGATGCCGGCGCGCGCGCTTCGGCGACCGCGTCGGCGGACGCCGAAGCGGCGGGCCAGGAACTGGCGCAGGCGTTCAACGTGTTGCGCGCCGGCGGCGTCGAGGCCAGCCGTACGCCGGCCGACGTTTTGCTGGAGGCACGGTTGCTGCACACCTTCACGCAGCCCGACAACGACTCGGCGGCCGCCTTCTTTACCTTGCCGCAGCCTAAACCGAGCGTTGCTCCCACGCCCGCCGGCGTCGACGCGGCGCGCCTGCGCGTCGACGTGCAGGCGCTGCGCGCCGCCGCCGAGGCCGACCCGCGCCAAACGCTAGCGCGGCTAGAGCGCACCGCCGAGCAGTTTGCCGAGCTGGGCGCCGCACTCGCGCGGCCCGCCAGCGACATCGCCGCCGCTGTTAGCGCGTCCGTCGCCGCCGGCGGCGTCGTCAATATCCCCGACGACAGCGCGGCGGACGCCGTCCAGCTCCCGTCCGTCGAAGTGGCAGCGCCGCCGCGAACCGATATTGCCCAACGCGAGCGGGCTGCGGCGGCCGCGCCGGTCCTGGCGCCACCACCGGACATCGACCATGCCAAGCTGCTGGCGCGCGACCCCGCCGTCGCGGCCGCCCTCGCCGCCTACCACCTCAACCAAGGCCCGTTCAGAACCGCCACCAACATCGAGCCGGCGGCGCCAAGCCGCGCCAGGGTGCCAGCCGTCGCGCCGGTGCAGGCCGTTACCCCGGTTGCGGCAATCGGCGACGCCCGCAGCGACACGGGGCCGCGCACCTGACGCGGCCCCGCGTTGTAATCGCACTCCGACACCAACTTAGGCGGGTGCCGATTGCGGCGCCGGCGCACGCCGCCGATAATGGTTCCTCCCCTTGTCGACAGCCCACCCGGTGCCCCATGTCCATTGCGCCCTTCCCCCATTCCGAGCAGATCGTTGACACGCTGGTCATTGGCGCCGGCCCCGGCGGCCTGACGGCCGCCATCTACCTGCGCCGCTTCTGCCGCAGCGTCGCCATCGTCGACAAGGGCAACAGCCGCCTCGGGCTGATCCCGGTCAGCCACAATTTCCCCGGCTTTCCGGACGGCGTTCCCGGCGCGCTGCTGCTGGAGCGGCTGCGCCGGCAACTGCTACGCTACGACACCGGCGTCACGCGGGGCGAGGTGACGCGGCTGGAGCGGCGCGGCGAGCTGTTCGTGGCAAGCCACGACGGCGCCGGCGGCGGCGGCGACATCCAGGCGCGCACGGTGGTGCTGGCCAGCGGCACCGCCGACGGCGGCTTGCCGGTCGAGGGTTGGCGCGAGGCCGTCGCCAGCGGCGCGGTGCGGCTGTGCCCGGTGTGCGACGGCTTCGACGTCATCGACAAACGCATCGCCGTGGTGTCGTCGGAGCACAACCGCACCGCCCACGCGCTGTTCATGCGCACCTATTCGAGCGACGTCGCGCTATTCGAACGCGCCGAGGGCGCGCCGCCGCTGGACCAGACCGAGCGCCAGCAAATGCGTGACGCCGGCATCCGCTACATCGCCTCGCCGTTGCTGGGCGTAACCCTGAGCGCCGCCAAGGCGCCGCTGCTGCACACCAAGGACGGCGAAAGCTACCGCGTCGACGTGCTCTACCCGATGCTGGGGGAAACCGCGCGCTCCGACCTGGCCACCGGGCTGGGCGCGGGCAGCGCCGATTGCGCCAAATTGCTCACCGACGCGCACCAGCGCACCGCGGTGCCGGGGCTGTACGCGGTCGGCGACGTGTGCCAGGGATTGAACCAGATCAGCGTGGCGGCGGGACAAGCGGCGGTGGCCGCCACCGCCATCCACAACAGCCTGCCGTTGCCCTGGCGCGCCAAGCGGACGTAGGCCCGCGCCGCGCTCAGTTACAATGCGGATTCCTTTTTCACCACCAAGGTGGCCGGCCGATAGCCTGGGCGGGTCTGCGCCAAGCGCCGGCGGCCACCCTATTGCACATGACATTATTCTCGATTCTCGCGCTGGCGTTGGCCGGCGCACAGGCCGGCGCCGCCGCCACGGAAAGCATTGAAACAGGCTGGAGCACGTCGGCCGAGCTAGGCGCCATCAGCACCTCCGGCAACACGGTCGGCGCCTCGGTCACCGGCAAAATCGACGCCAAGCAGGAATTGGATAGCTGGAGCAACGACTACATCGTCAGCGGCTACTTCAAGGAGGACGAAACCACCCTCGACGACGGCGAAAGAGTCCGCGAACGTTCGGGCGAGCGCTTCTCGCTGTCGGCCAAGTCGGCCTACAAGCTGATGCAGGAAGGCGAAAAGCTGTTCGTACTGGCCTCGCACGTGGACGACAAGTTCGGCGCCTATAGCCGGTATACGACGGTGGGCGTCGGCCACGGCTCGCGCTGGTACGGTTCCAGCGGCAAAAGTATCGATGTCGAAGTCGGCCCGGGCTACTTCACCGGCGTGCGCACGGACGGCGAAACCGAACGCGGCTTCACGGTGCGCGGCGCCGCCGCGCTGAAGTGGAAGATCAGCCCGTCGGCGGTGTTTTCGCAAACGCTCAGCGTCGAACGCGGCACCTCGAACGTCCATTCCAGCGCGGAGGCGGCGCTCAGCACCAAGATCAACGGCACCATGCAGATGAAGGCCGCCTTTATCGCGCGCAACGACACCGTTGTGCCCGACGACAAGAAAAACACGGACACCCAGACCTCGGTGACGCTGGTGTATTCGTTCTGAGGCTGGCAATGCCCGCGGCTTAGCCTTCCTTGCCGTCGATGCGCGGGCGCAGTAAATACGGACCGTAGGTCAGCGCGTACAAGCCGAACGCCAGCGTCCAGCACAGCGCCGCGGCGACCAGGGCCGTGTCGTACCACGCCGCCGGGCCGACGCCGGCGAGCAAGCGCGCCACCGCGCCAAGCTGGATCAGCCAGAACATCGCCGTCTCGGCCCGCCCCGCCTTGAGCGCCCGGCCGGTGTGGCCCAGCGTGGTGCGCGTCATCATGCCGATGATCAGGCCGGCCATCGAGCCGACCGTCAGCGCGTGGAAGGCGGCGCTGGCCGACACCAGGTTCAAGGCGGCGCCGCCGAGCAGCGCGAAGCCGATCGGAATCCAACCGTACGACAGGTGCATTATCCACAGCAGCGGTACGCCCAGCGTGCGCTGCGGTTGCCAGCCGGCCAGGCGCACCAGCGAGGCCGACGCCGCCGCCAGCGCCAGCGTGGCGCTCAGCGGCGCCGGGGCGCCGGCGACCCAGGCCAGCGAGGCGGCCACCAGCAGCACCATGGCGGCGACGTCGCGGCGCGGATTGGCGACGGCGTTGGCGCCGGGCGCGCCGTTGCGGGTAAACATGGGGATCACGCGCCCGCCGATGACCGCTTCGATGACGACGATCAGCAGGATCGCCGCCTGCACCGGCACCGTCGGCGCCAGTGCCAGCAGGCCAAGCGCGGCGGCGTGGTACAGGCAGTTGGCGATCGCCAGCAAGCCGAGCAAGACGGCGAGGAAGACGTTGCGCTTGTTGCCGGACTGCGCCAGCACGCGGTACAAGGGCCAGGCGCACAGCGGCAGGAAGGCGATGTCGACGACCGCAGCCGGCGCGCCGGGCGCGACCAGCAGCGCGACGCGAGCGGCCAGCCAGAGCGCCGCCAGCGCCGCCAAGTGGCCGCCGCGCGGCGTCCACACGCCGGTCCAGGCGCGCGCGGCCGTGAAAAGGAAACCGACGACCACGGCGACGGCCATGCCGAACACCATTTCGTGCATGTGCCACCCCAGGCCGACTCGCGGCCAGCCGCGCAGCCAGCCCAGGTATTGGACGATCCACAGCGGCACGGCCAGCGCCGCGAACAGCGCCGCCATCAGGTAGAACGGACGGAAACCCAGGCGCCAGACGGCGTGGCCGCCCTGCCACAGCGCGGCGCGCTTGCCGCCGCCGGGTTCGTCGATCGATAACAGGCTCATCACTCTCTCGCTTCTATTCAAAGACATGGTGCTGATGCTACTTTTATTGGCGCGCCGGCACAACGGCATATGGAACTAGGTCGCGGGCGGCAGATGGTTGTCGGGTTACGCACTTTGGGCTAAGCCGACTAAGCCGACCTACGAATAACCCGCGCCGGCGCGGTCGCACGCCGGGGGGGCGCAGCGCGGAATTCACCTGGATCAAGGATTTCGCAGATGCCGGCGCGCCGCGCTGGACTGGCGTTGCCGGCTCGCCTAAGCTGCTTGGGTTCGCCGCCGCGGCGCTCTTCGATATCGCCGCGGCGCGCCGAATGTCCGCTTTTTAACCGATTTCGCCACGAGGCTGTTATGCAAACGAAGATTTTGAAGATCCAGGGTATGAACAACCAAGGCTGCGCCGATATGGTCACGCGCACGCTGCGGGCATTGGCCGGCATCGGCTCGGTCAGCGTGTCGCTGGCCGGCCAGCGCGCCACCGTGCAAATCGATGAGACGCTGGCCACGCCGGCGCGCTTGGAGTCGGCGCTGAACGGGGCCGGTTATCGCCTGGAGACGGCCGAGGCAGGCGGTTGCTGTGGCGGGTGCTGCGGTTCTTGACTGTTCAAGCGGCGCTCGGGCTAGGCGCGGCGGCGGGCGCCCTGGGCTGCTCAAGCAAGGCCGCCGCGTCGCCCTATTTCGCTTGGCGGTGTTCGACCGCGTACACCGCCGCTTGCACGCGGCTGGTCAGTTTGAGTTTTTTCAGGACGTTTTGGACGTGAATTTTGACGGTGCTTTCGGCCAGGTCGAGCGTGCGGGCGATGCCCTTGTTGCTCTCGCCGCGCGCCAGGCAGCCGATGATGTCCTTTTCCCGCGGCGTCAGTTTGTCGAGTTCCGAGGCCGGCTCGCCGCGCTGGCTGCCGGCCTGCAGTTGCGCCACCAGTTTGCCCGTCATCGCCTCGGCCACCACGGTTTCGCCGGCGGCGGCGCGGCGGATCGCCCGCACCAGGTAGTCGGCGTCGATGTTTTTGATCAGGTAGCCGCTGGCGCCGGCGCGCAGCGCCGCCGCCAGGTCTTCGGCGTCCTCGGAGACGGTGAGGATCAGGATGGCCGCGTCGGGGCAGTCTTGTTGCATCAGTTGCAGCGTCTCGACGCCCGACATGCCGGGCATGTTCAAGTCCAGCAGCACGACGTCGGGCTGCAGTTGCTTGGCGCGCTTGATGCCGTCGACGCCGTCCGCCGCCTCGCCGACGACGGCGAACTCGGTGTGGCGCTGCAGCAGCGAGCGTATGCCGCTGCGAAACAGGGTATGGTCGTCCACCAGCAGCACGCTGATTGGTTTTTCGGGTGTATCCATGGTGGTTGCGTTTTCTCGTTTTCTATAAAGTGGTTCAGGCGGCGCGCCGCTGTTCGTGGCGCAACTGCAGTGCGACGGTGGTGCCGCGCCCCGGCGCCGAGTCGACCGCGAAACTGGCGTCGATGCGCTGGGCGCGCTCGCGCATGATGTTCAGGCCGACGTGGCTGTCGCCCTTTTGCAGCAGGGTGGCAGCGTCGAAGCCGATACCGTTGTCGTGGATCGTCAGGATGAAGTCCTGGCTGTCCTGCAGCCGCACTTCGACCCGACTGGCCAGCGCGTGCTTGCGGATGTTCGACAGCGCCTCCTGCACGATGAACAGCAGTTGCAGCTGCTGCTCGCGGGGAAACGGCGCGCCGTCGACGTCGGCCACCAGCTCGGCGGCGATGCCGGTCTGGCGGCTGAACTTGTCGATGGTGGTTCGCAGCGAGCCGATCAGATCGTCTTCCATCAGCCGGGTGCGGAAGTTCAGCAGCAGTTCGCGCACGTCCTCGTAACTCTCCTGGACGCCGATGCGCAGCGCCGGCACGATGCCGGCGATCTCGTCGAGGCGCAGCTGTTTGACCGAGTCGTCCAGCATCTGCACTTGGAGGTTCAGGTAGTTCAGGCTCTGCGCGATGCTGTCGTGCAAGCCCTGGGCCACCAGGTTGCGCTCCTCCGAAATCGCCATTTCGCGCTCGCGCGCGGCCAGGCGCAGGTTTTCCAGCGCGATGCCGAGCACCCGGCCCAGCGTCTCCAGCAGCGCCTGCTCGGCCTTGTCGAATTCCTTCGGCTCGCGAAAATGCAGGTTGAAAAAGCCCATGTGCTGTCCGTGCGCGTGGATGTGGAACACCGAGACGGTGGCGAAACCCTCGCGGTGGCACTGCAGCTTGTAGCCGCGGTCGATGCTGCGCATGTCGTGCACCATCGTGATTTTTTTCGTCACGGCCTCGCCGCACAGGCAGTCGCCGACCTTCAGGCAGTGCTCGGCCTCGACCAGTTCGGCCGACAGGCCGTGGTGCACCACCATGTGCAGGTTGCCGCGCGCGGCGTCGAGCACGCGCACGGAGCCGCCGTCGGCGCCGAAATACAGGCGGATGCGTTGCAGGAAGCCCTCGCCGAGCGCTTCCACCGGCAGCGGCAGTTGCAGGAAGGCGGCGATGTCGTACAGCAGCGCCAGTTCGCGGTTCTGCTCCTCCAGTTCGGCCGTCTTGGCGCGCACGCGCTCCTCCAGCTTGCCGTACACCGCCTGGACCCGGTCGGCCATCCGGTTGAAGCCGTCGGCCAGTTGGCCGAACTCGTCGTCGCTCTCGACCGCCAGGCGGACCCCGAAGTCCTTGTCCTTCATGCGCTGCATGCCTTCGCGCAGGCGCGTCACCGGTTCGATGATCAGCATGAACATCAGGTAGATCATGCTGACGGTGCCGCACAGCGCCATGCCCAGCAAGCCCAGTTGCGAGCCGCGCAGCCAGAAGGCGCGTTGCTCGCTGTCGCGCTCGATCAGGCGCACCAGGCCGTCGACCTGGGCGACGAAGTCCTCGGCCTTGCGCTGCAAGGCCAGCAGGCGCGCCGGCTGGCGCGCGCCCGGCGCCAGCAGGCTGGCCGCGTCCGGGCGCAGGCTGCGCCACCAGGCCTGGTCGATGCGCTCGAATTCGTCGTGGATGTCCCTGCCGGGCGGCAGGAACAAGGGGCGCTGCGGGTCGCCCCGCTGCAGCCGCCGCAGCGTGTAGTCGATCAGTTGCACCTGGCGCGCGGCGGCCGGGCGCAGGCCGGCGTCGAGCGCTTCGGCGTCGAGCCGGGTCAGCAGCATGGACAGGCGGTAGCTTTGCATGCGCAGGCTGCCGGTTTCGTTGATGGCCGCCGAGCTGCCCTCCAGTTGCCACGACAGGAACAGCGTCGCGCCGATCGCCAGCAGCGCCAGGGTCAGGAAAAACAGCAGCGCGCCGACGATTTTGGTCGACAGTTTTTCCCACGACGAGCGGATGGCTTCACGCACCATATGCCCTGCGCTTGCCGTCCATTGCCTTGCCTTGCATCGTAGCCTCCGGTTTGACGTCAGTATAGGCGGGAATCGCCGTTGATGGGTTTGAAACCAGGGGCAAGGGCGGGCTTCGCGTTGCCGGTGTCTTTTTCCTTTATCCTCCGGTTTGCGCCATGAAGCGGAGGATTTTGCCGGGCTGCGCGCTGAAGTCGTGCTGCCGCGGTTTCAGTTCAATGGCGGCGCGGATCGCCGCCTCCAGTTCGGCGTCGCTGGCGCCGCCGCGCAGCAGCGGGCGGAATTCGAATTTCTCCTCCTGGCCCAGGCACAGGTACAGCGTGCCGTCGACCGCCAGCCGGACCCGGTTGCAGCTGGCGCAGAAGTGCTGCGACATTGGTGTGATGAAGCCGATGCTGCCGCGCCCGTCCGGCGTGGCCAGGTAGCGCGCCGGTCCGCCGCCCAGTTCGGCCGCTTGCGCCACCAGGCCGAACTTGCGCTGCAGCCGCGCCTGGATCGGCCCGAGGTCGAGGTAGGCGGTGTCGCGCCCGGTCGCGCCCATCGGCATCGCTTCGATCAGGCGCAGGATGAACTGTTGTTCGATACAAAATTCGACCATGTCGTCGATCTGCTCTTCGTTGACGCCGCGCATGGCCACCATGTTGATCTTGATCGGCGCGAAGCCGGCCGCCTTGCCGGCGCGCAGGCCGGCTAGGATGGGCGCCAGGCTGTCGCGCCCGGTGATGCTTTCCATGCAGCCGCGCTCGAGCGAGTCGAGGCTGACGTTGATGCGCCCGACGCCGGCGCATTTCAGCGCCTCGGCGTGGCGCGCCAGTTGGGTGGCGTTGGTCGACAGCGACAGGTCGCGCAGGCCCGGCAGCGCCGACAGACGCCCGGCCAGCAAGGGCAGGTCGCGCCGCAGCAGCGGCTCGCCGCCAGTCAGGCGCACCCGCGTCGTGCCCAGCCGCACGAAGGCGGCCAGCAGGCGTTCAATTTCGTCGAAGGTCAGCCAGTGTCGCGGTTCTTCGAAGCCGCGGAATCCTTTCGGGATGCAGTAGCTGCAACGCAGATCGCAGCGGTCGGTGACCGACAGCCGCAGGTAGTCGATGGTTCGACCAAATCGGTCGCGTAGCATCGCAGACTCCTTCTCTTTAGGTGGACGATTGTAGCGGCTGGGGCCGCGCTTGGCTGTGGGTATTTGGGGCTAGGCGGTGTAGTTATTTCGAACTAGGCCGTCGGCGGCGCTACGGGTGTTGATTCGACGGCTATGTTTTCGACGGCTTTGTTTTTTCGACGGCTCTTTTTATTGCACTAGCGGGGTGTCGGCGCCTTCCAGCGCGACGCCTTCGACGTCGGCGCGGCCCACCAGTATCCGCAGGTATTGGTGCAGGCCGCGTTGCCACGCCGCGCGCTTGAGGCGGTCGGCGATTTGCGCGTGCACGGCGTCGAACGGCAGCGCCGCGCCGTCGACACGCCGCAGTACCTGGACGATGTGCAGGCCGAAGCGGCTTTCCAGCAGGTGGTCGGCGAGCGCGCCCGGCGCCAGCCGGAACAGCAACTTGTCGAATTCCGGCACGGTTTGTCCCTGCGACAGCTGGCCCAGGCTGCCGCCGACCGCGCCCGACGGGCAGTTCGAGTATTCGCGCGCCAGGTCGGCGAAGCGCTCGGGGTGGATCCGCAGTTCGGCCAGCACCGCCTGGCCGGTCGCCCGCAGCAGTTCCAGCGGCACCTCGGGCGTGACCTGGAACAGGATGTGGCGCGCCTCGACCATGGCGCCGCTGCTGAAGCGCCGCGGCTGGTTGCGGTAAAAGGTGGCGCAGGCGGCGGCGTCGGCCTCCGGCACCTTCACCTCTTGGGCGAACAGCGCTTCGATGCGGGCGTCGTCGTCGGCGCCGCCGATGGCCAGGCGGTCGGCCTCGTGCAGCAGCACGCTGCGCAGCACCAGTTCGTGCACGCTTTGCTTGAGCGGGTTGCCGGCGTCCTGGTGGTGCGGCAGTTCTTGTTCGATGGCGTGGTCGGTGATGTCGACGCCGTTGACGGATATGCCCATGGTCCCTCTCCTTTTAGCGCGGACGCACCAGTTGGTAGGCGCGGCCCAGGTAGGCCAGCGCGCCGAAGCCGCTCCACACGTGCACCAGGCGGGTGAACGGGAAGATGACGAACAGCGACATGCCCATGAACAGGTGCAGTTTGAAGATCAGCGGCGCCTCGCTGATGAAGGCGGCGGCGTCGCCGCGGAAGGTGGCGACGTGCTGCGCCCAGTTCATCAGTTGCAGCATCGTGTGGCCGTCCATGTGGTCGGCCGAGACGGCGATCGAGCTCAGGCCCAGCAGCAGCGTCAGCAAAATCCACAGCAGCACGACCTTGTCCTTGAAGGTGGTGACGGCGCGCAGGCGGTCGTTGCCGAAGCGGCGCACCAGCAGGATCAGCACGCCGGCCAGGCACAGCCCGCCCATGACGCCGCCGGCGGCCATCGCCACGCCCTGCTTGAAGCTGTGCGAGACGCCCAGCGCGTGCCACACCCAGACCGGCGTGAGCAGGCCGGCGGCGTGGCCGAACAGCAGGCCGATGATGCCGACGTGGAACAGGATGCTGCCGGCGCGCAGGCCGCCGCGGTGCAGCACCTGGCTCGATTCCGACTTCCACGAATACTGCTCGCGGTCGTAGCGGATCAGGCTGCCGAGCAGGAAGATCGCCAGCGCGATGTAGGGATAGATCCCGAATACGAATTGATGCAGATAGTCCATGATGCGCTCCTTGTGCTCTTGTTAAGCCGCCTTCTGGGCGGCGCGCCTTGCCGTCGGGTGGAAATTGATCGGCTGCACGCCGGCGCCGAGCTTCTTCAGCAGCGGTTCGACGCCGTCGGCGCTGGGGCCGAAGGTTTCCAGCGCCTCGTCCATGTCGCGCACCGGCGGCTCCGACAGCGCCTCGGCGGCGACCGGGCTAAGACGTTCGAGCACCTCGAACACCACCGCGTACGGGCTGCCGTTGGCGGCCAGCTTGCGCCCGATGTGGGCCAGCACGTGGATCGCGTCCGACAGCAGGCGGGTGGCCTCGGCCTGGTCCTGCTGCGACAGGAATTCGAGGAACAGCGGCACGAAGTCGGGCAAGTCGTCGCCGGTCATTTCCAGGCCGTGCTTCTGGTACTCCTCCATCAGGTCGACCATGGCTTGGCCGCGGTCGCGCGACTCGCCGTGGATGTGTTCGAACAGGTGCAGCGAGTGCGACGGCGTGCGGTCGAACGTCATCACGTATTCCTGCTGCAGGTCGATCAGGCCGGTGCCGGCCAAGTGCGCCAGCAGCGGGCGCAGCATGGCGTGCCATGGCGGCGTGTCGGCCAGCGCCAGCGCCAGTTCGGGCAGATTGGCGATCAGTTCGGCTTCCGGGTACAGCAGCAAGGCGGATAGAACCTGGTAGTGTTGCATGTCGTTCTCCTCGTCGATCAAGCGCTTTTGCGCGATTTCGGCATCGACATGAAGATCGCCGAACCGGATTTTTTCTTGCCGAACAGCGTAGGCTCGCTGCTGCCGTCGGAGCAGCCGTTGCCGAAGGTGAAACCGCACGACCCCTTCTCGTTGAAGCTGTCCTCGGCCATTTCCTTGTGGCTGCTCGGGATGACGAAGCGGTCCTCGTAGTTGGCGATGGCCATGATGTGGTACATGTCCTCGACCTCGGCCTGGCTCAAGCCGACCTGCTTGAGCACCGTCAGGTTTTCGACCTTGTCGACGCTCTTGCCGCGCATGTAGGCGCGCATCGCCAGCATGCGGTCGAGCGCGGTGACGACCGGCGCCTCGTAGCCGGCCGTCAACAGGTTGGCCAGGTACTTGACCGGGATGCGCAGGCTGCGGGTGTCCGGCAGGATGCCGTTCAAGCCCATCTTGCCGGACTCGGCGGCGGCCTGGATCGGCGACAGCGGCGGCACGTACCAGACCATCGGCAAGGTGCGGTATTCCGGATGCAGCGGGAACGCCACCTTCCATTCGACCGCCATCTTGTACACCGGCGACTTGGCCGCGGCCGCCAGCCACAGGTCGGGAATGCCCTGGCGGCGGGCTTCCTCGATAATGGCCGGGTCGTGCGGGTTGAGGAACAGGCCCAGTTGCGCCTCGTACAGGTCGTGCTCGTGCGGCACCGACGCCGCCGCCTCGATCATGTCGGCGTCGTACAGCAGCACGCCCAGGTAGCGGATGCGCCCGACGCAGGTTTCCGAGCACACCGTCGGCTGGCCGGCCTCGATGCGCGGGTAGCAGAAGGTGCATTTTTCGGCCTTGCCGGACGACCAGTTATAGTAAATCTTCTTGTACGGGCAGCCGGAGATGCACATGCGCCAGCCGCGGCACTTGTCCTGGTCGATCAGCACGATGCCGTCGTCCTCGCGCTTGTACACCGAGCCGGACGGGCAGGACGCCACGCAGGTCGGGTTCAGGCAGTGTTCGCACAGGCGCGGCAGGTACATCATGAAGGTGTTTTCAAAGGTGCCGTACATCTCCTTTTGCATGTTGTCGAACAGCTTGTCCTTGCTGCGCGCGGCGAACTCGCCACCCAGGTCGTCCTCCCAGTTCGGCCCCCATTCGATCTTGTCCATCTTCTTGCCGGTCAACACCGAGATCGGCCGCGCCGTCGGCGGCGTTTCCGACAGCGGCGCGTTTTGCAGGCGCTCGTAGTCGAAGGTGAACGGCTCGTAGTACTCGTCGATGGCCGGCAGGTTCGGGTTCGAGAAGATGTTCGCCAGGATCTTCAGGCGGCTGCCCTGGCGCGGTTCGATCTTGCCGGAGGCGCCGCGCTTCCAGCCGCCGTTCCACTTGTCCTGGTTTTCCCATTCCTTCGGATAGCCGATGCCGGGCTTGGTCTCGACGTTGTTGAACCACGCGTACTCGACGCCGTCGCGGCTGGTCCAAACGTTTTTGCAGGTGACCGAACAAGTGTGGCAGCCAATGCACTTGTCCAGGTTCAGCACCATGCCGATTTGCGCTCTGATTTTCATACTGCCACTCCTTGCTCTTTCTCTTGCAGCGGGCCTTCCAGCCACTCGACGTTTTTCATCTTGCGCACCAATACGAACTCGTCGCGGTTGGAACCGACGGTGCCGTAATAGTTGAAACCGTACGACAGCTGGGCGTAGCCGCCGATCATGTGGGTCGGCTTGGTCACGGCCCGGGTGACCGAGTTGTGGATGCCGCCGCGCTTGCCCGACAGCTCCGCGCCGGGCACGTTGATAATCTTCTCCTGGGCGTGGTACATCATCGTCATGCCCTCGGGGACGCGCTGGCTGACCACCGCCCGCGCCGTGAGCGTGCCGTTGACGTTGAAGACCTCGATCCAGTCGTTGTCGACGATGCCGGCGGCCTTGGCGTCGACCTCCGACAGCCACACGTGCGGGCCGCCGCGCGACAGCGTCAGCATGCGCAGGTTGTCCGAGTAGGTCGAGTGGATGCCCCACTTCTGGTGCGGCGTGATGAAGTTCAGCGCCAGCTCCTTGTTGCCGTTCGGCTTGGCGCCCAGCATCGCCGCCGTGGTCTTGGTGTTGATGGCCGGCTTGTAGACGCACAGGCCCTCGCCGAAGTCGCGCATCCACAGGTGGTCCTGGTAAAACTGCTGGCGCCCGGTCAGCGTGCGCCACGGGATCATTTCATGCACGTTGGTGTAGCCGGCGCTGTAGCTGACCTCCTCGCTCTCCAGGCCCGACCAGGTCGGCGAGGAGATGATCTTGCGCGGCTGCGCCTGGACGTCGCGGAAGCGGATGGTGTCGTGCTCGCGCGGCAGCGCCAGGTGGGTGTGGTCGCGCCCGGTCATCTTCGACAGCGCGGCCCAGGCCTTGACCGCCACGTGGCCGTTGGTTTCCGGCGCCAGCGACAGGATCATCTCGGCCGCGTCGATGGCCGTGTCCAGCCGCGGCTGGCCCTGCGAGACGCCCTCCTCCAGCACCGTGCGGTTGACGCCGCGCAGCACCTCGACCTCGTGTCCGGTCTTCCAGCCGATGCCCTTGCCGCCGTTGCCGATGTTTTCCAGCAGCGGCCCGATCGAGGTGAACTTCTTGTAGACGTCGCGGTAGTCGCGCTCGACCACGGTCATGCTCGGCATGGTCTTGCCGGGGATCGGTTCGCACTCGCCGGCGCGCCAGTCCTTCGGATCGAAGGGCTGGCCCAGTTCACCCGGGGTGTCGTGCAGCAGCGGCGTCAGCACCAGATCCTGCTGCGTGCCGAGCAGCTCGCCGCCGATTTCGGCGAACTTCTCGGCGATGCCCTTGTAAATTTCCCAGTCCGACTTCGACTGCCACAGCGGTTGCACCGCCTCCGACAACGGATGGATGAAGGGGTGCATGTCGGAGGTGTTCAGGTCGTCCTTCTCGTACCAGGTCGCCGTCGGCAGCACCACGTCGCCGTACAGGCAGGTGGTCGACATGCGGAAGTCCAGCACCACCAGCAGGTCCAGCTTGCCTTCGACGGCCGGGCGCACTTTGACGTGGCTAGGTTTGATGCAATCGTTCTCGTCGCTCATCAGGGCGTTCTGCGTGCCCAGCAGGTACTTCAGGAAATACTCGTGGCCCTTGCCGGAGCTGCCCAGGATGTTCGAGCGCCAGACAAACATATTGCGCGGGAAATTGGCCGGGTTGTCCGGGTCGTCGCAGGAAAAATTCAGCTTGCCGGCCTTGATCTGCTCGACCGCGTAGGTTTGCGCGTCCTGGCCGGCGGCGGCGGCGGCGCGCGTCACCTCCAGCGGATTGGTTTCCAGCTGCGGCGCCGACGGCAACCAGCCCATGCGCTCGGACTTGGCGTTGTAGTCCAGCAGCGACATCTGCGCCACCGCGCCGTTGGCCGACGGCGAGGAAATCTCCGACGTGTGCAGCTTCTCGTGGCGCCACTGGCTGGTGTGGGCGTAGAAGAAGGAGGTGCCGTTCATCTGGCGCATCGGCCGGTTCCAGTCCTGCGCGAAGGCCAGCGGGGTCCAGCCGGTTTGCGGACGCAGCTTTTCCTGGCCGACGTAATGGGCCCAGCCGCCGCCGGACTGGCCGACGCAACCGCACATCATCAGCATGTTGATAATGCCGCGGTAGGTCATGTCCATGTGGTACCAGTGGTTCAGCGCCGCGCCGACGATGACCATGCTCTTGCCGTGGGTCTGGTCGGCGTTCTGGGCGAACTCGCGCGCCACGGTGACGACGTCGGCGGCCTTGACGCCGGTGTGCTTCTCCTGCCACGTTGGCGTGTAGGGCACGTCGTCGGCGTAGCTGGTGGCGACGTTGCCGCCGCCCAGGCCGCGGTCGATGCCGTAGTTGGCCAGCGTCAGGTCGAACACGGTGGTGACCAGCACGCTGCTGCCGTCGGCCAGCACGACCTTCTTGACCGGCACGTTACGCATCAACATGTCGGAGGCGTCCTTGCCGCCGAAATAGGCGAAGCCGACCGGCACTACCGCGTCGCTGCAAGCGATTAGCGACAGGCGCGGGTCGACTTCCTTGCGGCTGCTGCCGGCTTTTTGCTCCAGGTTCCATTTGCCGGACTCGCCCCAGCGGAAGCCGATCGAGCCGGACGGCGCGATGACGTCGCCGCTGGCGTCGTCGATCAGCAGCGTCTTCCATTCCGGGTTGTTGCTCTCGTCGAGGTTGTTGGCCAGGTGCGAGGCGCGCAGGAAGTATTCCGGCACCAGCGTGCCGTTGGCCTCCTTGAGCATCACCAGCATCGGGAAGTCGGTGTATTGCTTGGCGTAGCCGCGGAAATACGCGGACTGGCCCTCGGCGTGGAACTCCTTGAGGATCACGTGGCCCATCGCCATCGCCAGCGCGGCGTCGGTGCCCTGCTTCGGCGCCAGCCAAATGTCGCCGAATTTCACCATCTCGCCGTAGTCGGACGACACGGCGACGGTCTTGGTGCCCTTGTAGCGCACCTCGGTGTAGAAGTGGGCGTCGGGCGTGCGCGTCATCGGCACGTTCGACCCCCACACCATCAGATAGGTGGAGTTGTACCAGTCGGCCGATTCCGGCACGTCGGTCTGCTCGCCCCACACCTGCGGGCTGGCCGGCGGCAAATCGCAGTACCAGTCGTAAAAGCTCAGGGCGACGCCGCCGATCAGGCTCAGGTAGCGGGTGCCGGCGGCGTAACTGACCATCGACATGGCCGGAATCGGCGAGAAGCCGACCACGCGGTCGGGACCGTATTTCTTGATCGTCAGCGCGTTGGCGGCGGCGATGATCTCGTTGGCCTCGTCCCATTTGGCGCGCACGAAACCGCCCAGGCCGCGCACTTCCTTGTAGCGCTTGGCCCGTTCCGGGTTTTGGCTGATGTAGTCCCAGGCCGTCACCGGGTCCATGGTGCGGCGCGCTTCGCGCCACATTTCCATCAGGCGGCCGCGCACCATCGGGTACTTGACGCGCTGCGCCGAATACACGTACCAGGAATAGCTGGCGCCGCGCGGGCAGCCGCGCGGTTCGTGGTTGGGCAGGTCGGGACGGGTGCGCGGATAGTCGGTCTGCTGGGTTTCCCAGGTGATCAGGCCGTTCTTGACATACACCTTCCAGCTGCACGAACCGGTGCAGTTGACGCCGTGCGTCGAGCGCACGATTTTGTCGTGCTGCCAGCGCTGGCGATAGGCGTTTTCCCAGGTACGGTCCTCGTCGACGACGGCGCCGTGGCCGTTGGAAAAGGTTTCCTTGGGCTTGTTGAAGAATTTCAGACGATCCAAAAAGTGACTCATGCTGCCTCCACACACGCACCGCAAACGATGCTGGGTAATTAGAACGTTGCAAGACGGACATTGCAACGTCGATGGGGCCAGTCTACGCAGCGGGGTCGGCAATGGGTATTGGCAAGAAGTCGGTTCCGCGGGCCGAGAATGACTAGGCGCCCTAGTCCCTTCTAGCTATGGGCCGGCGCGCCGCTTTGCGGTATACCTAGGGGGAGAGGCGCGGCGCGGCGTGCCACGCACCAATTCACGCAACTTTCGAAAGCTTTGATATGGAAATTAACAGTTACGACAGCCTGCTGGGCGCGGCCCGCGCGCAGGCGCAACCGCAGCGGCTGCTGTTCGCCTTCGCCCAGGCCGAGGCGGCTAGCGCCCAGGGGCGCAGCCTGACGCCGGTGATGTGCGTCGACAAATTACCGGACGAGGCTGGCAGCTTCGCCGCGCTGGTCGAGGAATCGCGCCATATGCAGGCGCACTGGGACGTGGTCTTCGTGGCCAGCCTGGGTGGCAAGGACGGCCAGCCGCCGGCTGCCAGCGAAGCCGAGGCGCCGCTGCGCAAAATGATCACGGCGATCCAGGAAGGGCAAATCAAGGGGTATCTGGCGTTCGACCGCGACGGCGAACTGCTGAATTTTTTCTAGTCGGGGAAAGCCGGCGGCCGCAAGGCGCCGTCCCCGCAAAAAGGACCGGTGTCGGTTCCAATTTTTAAACCTCTAGGGCATTCCTGCTCGTTCGAGGTGCGCATTCGTACTCGTTTTGTCTAATTTGAACTCATCATTAAAGCGCTTGTCCAACAAGAGAAACCAGACAAAACCAGACAAAACGCACAGGAGAAACGAGTATGCTTGCCCTACAGAGTCCCATTTTGACACCCTCTACTCTCCTCGAACTCGATGCCTATATGCACGATGCGCGCGGCCGCCTGTCGCCGTCCGAGATTGCCAACCTAGCCATCCGGGAATGGCTGGCCAGGCCGGAGAATACGCCGGCCGCCGCGCTTGGGCAGGGTAGCCGTGGTTATCAATGGAAAGAGATGTTTTTGCCGGAATCGACGGATGTGCGCATGCAATATTTGGGCGAGTGTTTTCATGCGAAGGTGGTCGGCGACGCCCTCATCTTCAGCGGCAGCAGGGTCTCGCCGCGGCAGATGACGCTGGCCGTGGCGGGCGACGGCCGCAACGCGTGGCGCGACCTGTCGCTGCGCTTTCCCGGCAATCCGCGTTGGAAAACGGCGTGCGTGTGGCGCCGCGCGCTGCGGGCCAACGCGCACAGCGCGCCGACGTCGCCAATCGACGCGATGGCGGGCGCCGCGGCCAGCATGTCGGCCGCGCTGAAGGCGGCCTTGCTACTGGTCGAGCACGCCAACGCCCGCAGCGTCGTGCAAGCGGAGCGGCGCCTCGACCGGCACCGGCGCAAGGAAGATCTGATGATCGACGATTGCCGGCGCGACTAAGGACCGCAGGCGCTACCTTAGTCTCGCTTGTTGCAGCAACTGGCGTCCGGCGCGTTGACCACCGCTTCAAGCCGATGTCCGTCGGGGTCGAAGACAAAGGCCGCGTAATAGTCGTCACCGTAGTCGGGCCGCAATCCGGGCGCGCCGTTGCAGCGGCCGCCATGGAGTAAGGCGGCCTGGTGGAATTGCCCGACCTGTTCGCGCGTGCCTGCTGTCAACGCCAGGTGGAAACCCTCGCCGGGGATCACCAGCGTCGCCGCCGGCGTCAGTTTGAGCGCGAGTTTGTCGCCGCCGCCCTCGTAGCCGTAACCGAGTGCCTCGTCGTCGCCCCATACCCGGACATAACCCAACGGCGCCAGCGCGGCGTCGTAGAACGCCGCCGCCCGGTCGAGATCCAAAACGCCTAATGAAAGGTGGTGAAGCATATGAACAATCCTTGTGAACGCGTTAAAAGTGATGTGCTGCTATTTTTACGCCGCACCGTGCCGCCGGCCGGGCATGCCGTAGCTCAGGCCGTAGACGATGACGTCGTGCATCAGCGCCAGGCTGGCGCTGCCGTCCACCACCACCTGGGACGGCGCCACGCCGAGCAGTTCGCCGAATACCGCGCGCGACTCCGACTGGATGGGCGCTGCATGCATGGCGGCTTGGCTCCGGGAATAGATACTACCTAATACTAAACTGTTTCGCGGAAGCCGGCTGGCGTGGCGCATGGCCGTGGCGGCGAAGCGGCGGCCCCAGGCGGCCACGACAGGAGTCCAGGGCAATATTCATTGCGCAGATGCTATAATTATTCAGGGATGCAGCAAACACCGATCTTGTCAACCCGCCAACGCAGACCAATCACCAACGGGACCCATATTGTTGCCGTCAACTATAGCCCTGCGCGCCAGCCGCCTTTGCCGCCGCAGCGCGGCGCCGCTGGTCCGCGGCCTGCTCGCGCTGGCGCTGGCCTTTGGCGCGGCGGGAGCGGCCACGGCCGGCCCGGACTGCCCGCGCCCGTTCACCTTGGCGCTGCACGAGCACGGCCTGCTGTATTCGGCCGCCACCGACAGCGGCATCGACAAGGATTTCGCCGATGAGCTGATCCGCCGCAGCGGTTGCAAGGTCGTCGTCAGCCTGATGTCGCGCGCGCGCATCTGGCAGTTGATCGAGACCGGCGCGCTGGACTTCAGCCTGTCCGGCATCGCCAACGAGGAACGGCGCCGTTACGCCGGCTTCGCCTGGTACTTCAGCAATAAATACTATCTGCTGGCGCGCAGGGACGCCAATGTCCAGCGGTTCGCCGACGTCGAGGACAACCCGCGCTTCCAGCTCGGCGTGATCCGCAGCTTCCGCTACAGCGACTCGGCCAACGGCCTAGTCGACCGCCTGCAGGCCGCCAGCCGCGTCAGCCAGGCCGGCGGCCTCGACCCGCTGTACCAGGCGCTGCGCGCCAACCGCATCCAGGGCATGATCATGGAGCCGTTCGACTACCCGGCGGCCGGCGAGAAGGCCATCCGCGACATCAGCGCCGTGATCGAGTTCAACGACCCGGCCGTGCAGCACGGCCTGATCATGTCGCGCAAGGCGCTGCCGGCCGCCGAGCAGGACAAGTGGCGCGCGTTGGTCAACCAGATGCGCGCGGACGGCACCGTGCGGCGCATCTTTGAAAAGTACTTCGACGCCAGGCTGGCCACTTCGATGGTCGAGTTCCAGGCGCGCCCGTGACGCCGTCCGGCCCGTCCGGCCCGTCCGCCTTGCCCGGGCCGGCGCGCCCGCGGCGCTTGCCGCGCTTGCCGCGCTTGCCGCTGGCGCCGCTGTTGCTGCCGGCGCTGGTGCTGGCGGCCGGCCTGGGCCTGACCTGGACGCTGTGGAAGCACGAACGCCAGACCGCGCGCAACGAGTTGCGCGCCCAGTTCGACTTCGCGCTACGCGAATCGGTCAGCAGAGTCGAGCAGCGCATGGCCGGCTACGAAAAAATGCTGCTGGGCGTGCGCGGCTTGTTCGGCGCCAGCGGCGCGCTCGATCGCGACAATTTCCACCAATACGTCGGCGCGCTCGGGCTCGACGCCAACTTCGCCGGCGTGATGTCGATCGGCGCGCACGCCTGGCTGCCGGACGGGCGCGCCGCCGCCGCCGCGCTGCCGGCGACGCCGCGCTTCGGCCCGGCCGGCGGCGCCGCCACGCCCCCGGGCGGCGCCGCGCAGTCGGCGCCGATCGTGCTGCGCGAACCCGGCGCCGACGCCGGCGTCGAGCGCGTCCTGCTCGACTTCGACGCCTGGGCCGAGCCGGTACGGCGCGAGGCGATGGCGCGCGCGCGCGATTCCGGCAAGGCGGCCCTGTCGGGCAAGCTGCGCCTGGCGGTCGACGCCGCCGGCGCCGCCCCGGCCGGCTTCGCCATGTACCTGCCGATCTACGCGCCCGGCCAGCCGGTGGCCAACGTCGCCGAGCGCCGCGCCAGCCTGGTCGGCTGGGTCTACGCCGCCTTCCGCATGCGCGACATGATGGCCACGCTGTACGGCGAGCAGCCGCCCGGCCTGGCGCTGGCGGTCTACGACGGCATCGGCCAGGCCGACGGTTCGCGCATGTACCCGCCCGGCGAGCTGGCGGTGGCGCCGCCGTCGGCGACGCTGGCGGCCAACGAATACCTGGTCGTCGGCGGCCACACCTGGATGCTGTCGCTGAGCGCGCTCGACGACTTCCACGCCCGTTTCGACCGCAGCGCCGCGGCCCTGATCGCCGGCGCCGGCGCCGGCCTGAGCCTGTTGCTGGCGCTGCTGGCGTGGCTAGTAGCGACCGGGCGCAGCCGCGCGCTGCGGCTGGCCGCGGCGATGACGGTCGAGCTGCGCGCCAGCGAGGAGAAATTCCGCGCCATCGCCGACTGCACCGTCAACTGGGAGGTCTGGTGGGGGCTGGACGGCCGCCCGCGCTGGATCAACCCCTCGGTGCGCGACTACACCGGTTACACCGTCGACGAATGCATGGCCATGGACGACTTCGTCGGCACGCTGGTCTACCCCGACGACGCCGAGCGCGTCGCGCCGGAATTCCTCAAGGGCCGCCGCGGCGAGCGCGGCCACGACCTCGAGTTCCGCTGCGTGCGCAAGGACGGCTCGCTGTTCTGGCTGTCGGTGTCGTGGGTGCCGATCAGCGACGCCAAAGGCGCGCTGACGGGCTTTCGCACCAGCGGGCGCGACATCACCGAGCGCAAGCTGGCCGAGTCCGAGCTGCGCATCGCCGCCGCCGCCTTCGACTCGCGCGAGGGCATGATGATCACCGACGCCAACAGCGTGATCCTGCGCGTCAACTGGGCCTTCACCGAGACCACCGGCTACAGCGACGCCGAGGTCGTCGGGCGCACCCCGCGCCTGCTGCAGTCGGACCGCCACGACGCCGCCTTTTACCGCGACATGTGGGCGGCGATCGGGCGCAACGGCGGCTGGCAGGGCGAGATCTGGGGCCGCCGCAAGAACGGCGAGACCTACCCGAAATGGCTGACCATCTCGGCCGTGCGCGGCGCCGACGGCGCCGTCACCAACTATATCAGCACGCACCACGACATCACCGAGCGCAAGAAGGCTGAAAAGAAGATCGAGGAACTGGCCTTTTTCGACGCCCTGACGCAACTGCCCAACCGCACCCTGCTGCTCGACCGCTTGAAGCAGTCGATGACCGCGGGCAGCCGCAACGCGCACCACGGCGCGGTGCTGTTCATCGACCTGGACCACTTCAAGACGCTCAACGACACGCTCGGCCACGACCAGGGCGACCTGCTGCTGCAACAGGTGGCGCGCCGGCTCGAAGGCTGCCTGCGCGGCGGCGACACGGTGGCGCGCCTGGGCGGCGACGAATTCGTCGTGGTGCTGGAAAGCCTGGGCCCCAACGCCGCCGAGGCCGCCGGCCAGACCGAGGCGCTGGGCGAGAAGATCCTGGCCGCCCTGAACAAGCCCTACCAGCTCGGCGCGGTCGAGCACCGCAGCACCGCCAGCGTCGGCGCCACGCTGTTCCACGGCCACGACACCAGCATCGACGAGCTGCTGAAACAGGCCGACCTGGCGATGTACCAATCCAAGGAAACCGGGCGCAACGCGCTGCGCTTCTTCGACCCGGGCATGCAAACGGTGGTGATGGAGCGCGCCGCGCTCGAGGCCGGCCTGCGCGAGGCGATCCGCGCCAACCAGTTCGTGCTGCACTACCAGGCCCAGGTGGTCGGCGACGGCCGCGTCACCGGCGCCGAGGCGCTGGTGCGCTGGCAGCACCCGCAGCGCGGCATGGTGGCGCCGGCCGCCTTCATCGGGCTGGCCGAGGACACCGGCCTGATCCTGCCGCTCGGGCTGTGGGTGCTGCGCAGCGCCTGCGCCCAGCTGGCGGCGTGGGCGGCGCAACCGTTGATGGCGCACCTGACGCTGGCCGTCAACGTCAGCGCCAGACAATTTCGCGAACCGGACTTCGTCGCCACGGTGCTGGCGGCGCTGGCCGAAAGCGGCGCCAACCCGATCCGCCTGAAGCTCGAACTGACCGAGTCGCTGCTGGTCGACAACGTCCAGGACGTCATCGAGAAGATGCACGCGCTCAAGGCCAAGGGCGTCGGCTTCGCGCTCGACGACTTCGGCACGGGCTACTCCTCGTTCTCCTACCTGCGCCGGCTACCGCTGGACCAGTTGAAGATCGACCAATCCTTCGTGCGCGACGTGCTGGTCGACCCGAACGACGCGGCCATCGCCCGTACCATCGTCGCGCTGGCGCAAAGCCTGGGGCTGGGCGTCATCGCCGAGGGCGTCGAAACGCAGACCCAGCGCGACTTCCTGGCCGGCTCCGGCTGCCACGCCTACCAGGGTTACTACTTCAGCCGGCCGCTGCCGCTGGCGGCCTTCGAACACTACGCGACGACGGCGAAAGCGGCGGCCTAGGCATGCTGCCGCACAGTGAAGCTTCCGTAGGTCGCGGATTAGCGGCGCGGTCGCGCGTCGCGGCGCAGGCGCGCCAGCACGCGCCCCGGCGCCAGCGCGGCCAACTCGAAGGCCGGCGCCTCCAGCGCGTCGAGCGTGTTCTTGAACAGCAGGCCCAGTTCGGTGTCGCCCTCCAGCGCCAGGCGGCGGCTGAAGAACAGCGTGTCCGGGTCTTCCTGGCGCCGCGCCAGCAACAGCAGGTCGTGCACCGCCGCGCCGATGGTCAGGTCGGTCTCGGCCCGCGGCCGGCAGGCGCGAAAGGCGCCGCCGCGCCAGACGAAGTCGAAGGCCAGGCCGGCGTCGTCCAGGCGCAGGCGCAGCCGCTTGCCTTCCAGGCGCTGGCGCACGTCGGCCGGCAGTTGCCGCGCCAGCGCCAGGTTGAGCGCCTGGACGAACAGCCAGGAGCCGGGATAGGCCGGCAGCAGCGCCAGCAGCTTGGCCGCCGGCTCGGGTAGGGTGTAGGGTTTTCCTTGCATTGGTTGCTCCTTGGCGGGTGCCGCGGTGTTAGTGCTGGTCGTGGCGGCGCAGCTCCTGGCCGGGCTTGCCGTACCAGTAGCCGTCGCAGGCGGCCGACGGCTGCCACGCGGCGATCTGCGCGCCGGCCGCGGCGCCCGCGGTCGCGCCGCGGCGGACCCGGTCGAAGGCGTCGATGACGCGCCCGGTGTCGCTGGCCTGCGGGCTGATGCGGGCGACGTCGACGCCCATGCGGCCCATCGCGTCCAGTTCCGCCACCAGGTTATACACCAGCGCCGACTGCGTTTGGGTGCCGTTCAAGACCAGGAACGGCGCGTGTTCGCGCGTCTGCAGCAGCAGGCCGTCCGGGTGCTCCAGGCAGCTGAAGCGGCAATCGTCCTTCGCCAGGTTGCGGTTGCGCGCGGTGAAGCAGCGCGCCGAAAACGCCAGCGGCATGCGCCCGTAGGCGAACACCTCGGTCTGCATGCCGGCCGGGCGCGCGGCCAGCATCTGCGCCAGGCCCTCGCGGCCCATTTCCAGCGGCATCACCCAGCGCTTCGCGCCCAACCCGGCCAGCAGCGCCAGCGTCGGGCCGTTGTACAGGTTCAGGTGCGGCCCGGCGACGAAGGGCGCGCCGCCCTTCAGGCGCTGCACCGCGCCCATGTCGTTCGCCTCGACGGCGAAGCGGCCGTTCTCGGCGATCTTGCGCATCGCCGTCAGTTCGCTGCCGGACTCGATCAGCGCCTGCGTCGACAGCACCACCTCCTTGCCGGCGCCGGCCAGCAACTCGGCCACGTCGAGCCAGTCGGCTTGGCGCAGCTCGCGCCGGCGCGAACACACCGTCTCGCCGAGGTAGACGATATCGACCGCGCTGTCGGCGACCATGTGGTAAAACTCGAACACGGCGGCGCGCGGCCAGTAGTACAGGATCGGTCCCAATGCCAGTTTCAACATGCTTTTTCCATTGTTTAGATTATTTCCACGAGCGGTGGTAGGCGCCCAGCGTGTGCTGCTGCCCCTCCGCCACCTTGTCGAGCGCAGCCATCCAGGCCGGCTTGACCGAATAGCGCTGGGCGTTGCCGGCGTAGCAGTCGAGCGCCTCGCGCCACACCCGCGTCACCTGCGCCACATAGGCCGGGCTGCGCTGGCGCCCCTCGATCTTGACGGCGCGCACGCCCATGCCGACCAGCGCGGGAAGCAGCTCCAGCGTGTTCAGGCTGGTGGGCTCTTCCAGGGCGTAATAATTTTCGCCGGCGACGTCGAAACGCCCCTTGCACAGCGTCGGATAACTGGCGTTCTCGGCGTCGGCGTAGCGGTCGATCAGCACGCCGTTCAGGCGCGACTCCAGGCCCTTCGGCGTCGGCACCCAGCGCACCGACCTGGCCGGCGAGCAGACCCCGTGCGTGTTGGGCGCCTCGCCGGTGGCGTACGAGGACAGCGCGCAGCGGCCCTCGACCATCACGCACAGGCTGCCGAAGCCGAACACCTCGATGTCCACCGGGGTGTTCTTGGCGACCTGCTCGACCTGGGTCAGCGACAGCACCCGCGGCAGCACCGCGCGGGCGATGCCGAAATGCTCGTGGTAGAAATTGATGGCCTCGTAATTGGTGGCCGAACCCTGCACCGACAGGTGCAGCCGCAATTGCGGGTGGTGGCGCAGCGCGTAGGCCATCAAGCCCGGGTCGGCCAGGATCACCGCGTCGATGCCGGCGTCGGCGGCGCGGTCGATGGCGCCGCGCCACAGCGTCCAGTTGGACGGCTGCGGATAGGTGTTCAGCGCCAGCAGCACCTTGCATCCGCGCTGGTGGGCGTAGCCGACGCCCTCGTCGATGGCCTTGTCGTCGAAATTGAGGCCGGCGAAGTTGCGCGCGTTGGTGGCGTCGCGGAAGCCGAGGTAGACGCAGTCGGCGCCGTTGTCGACGGCCGCCTTCAGGGCCGGCAGGCTGCCGGCCGGGCAAACCAGTTCCAGCGGCGCGCGCGCCGCTGCGGGGGTGGGATCGTCAATCATAAGCCTTTTCCTGTTCGTGAACGCCGCGCGCCGCCGCCGTCCATCAATCCGGCGACGTGAAGCGCGCGCTGCGGTATTGCGCTGCGGCGAACTATAGGCCCGGCAAATATAAAAGTCCTTAACCTGGGTCAAGGATTAAAACCTTGTCCGGGATGCACAATGGCGCTTTGCACAGAACGGGACAGCCATGCGGGACATTTCCCTCGACGTCTGCGCGCTGGCGCCGCCCGAACCGATGCAGCGCGTGCTCGAGGCGCTGGGCGCGATGGCGCCGCGGCGGCGCCTGGCCGTGCTGATCGAACGCGAGCCGCTGCCGCTGTACCGCATCCTGGACCGGCGCGGCTACCGCCACTGCATCACGCGCCGGCCCGACCTGCGCTACGACCTGCTGATCTGGCGCGCCGCCTGATGCAACGCCGCCTCGCGCTCGAACGCAGCGCGCCGCTGTGGCTGTCGATGCGCTTTTTCGCCAGCGCGCCGCTGTTCGCGCTGCTGGCCGGCGCCCTGCTGCTGTGGCAGGGGCCGCCGCTGCTGGCCTCGCGCTGGTCGCCGGCGGCGCTGGCGGCGACCCACCTGTTCACGCTGGGCGTGCTGACCATGGTCATGAGTGGCGCGCTGCTGCAACTGCTGCCGGTGGTGGCCGGCGTCGACATTCCGCGCGTCGGCCTGGCCGCGCCCGCCATCCACGCCCTGTTAAGTGCCGGCACGCTGCTGCTGGCCGGCGCTTTTTGCTGGCCGCGCCCGCTGCTATTCCAACTCGCGCTGGCGCCGCTGGCGCTGGCGCTGGCCTGGCTGCTGGGCGCCTGCGCCCTTGGCCTGTGGCGCGCACGCGCGGACCCCGCCGCCGCCGCCCGCGCCGGCGCGGCGCAGCCCATGCTGGACGGCGTGCGCATCGCCCTCGGCGCCCTCGGCGTTACCGCGGCGCTGGGCGCCGGCATGGCCGCCGCCCTGGCCTGGGCGCTGCCGCTGCCGCTGGCGCGCCTGGCCGACCTGCACGCCCTGTGGGGCCTGGCGGGCTGGATCGGCGTGCTGGTGATCGCCATCGCCCACCAAGTAATTCCGATGTTCCAGGTCACGCCGCTGTACCCGGCCGGCCTGACGCGCGCCTTGAACCGCGCGGTGCTGGGGCTGACGCTGGCCGCCAGCGCCGCGCAACTGGCCGGGCACTGGAGCGCGGCGCCGCTGCACGCGCTGCTGCTGGGCGCCTTCGGCGTCTTCGCCGTGGCCACGCTCGACCTGCTCAGACGGCGCAAGCGCCCGGCCGACGCCACCACCCTGTTCTGGCGCCTGGCCATGGCCAGCCTGCTGGCCTGCGCGGCGCTGTGCTTGGCGCCGCCACCGGCCGGCGCCAGCGCACTGTTGCCCGGCCTGCTGTTCCTGCTCGGCTTCGCCTACTCGGCGGTGCTCGGCATGCTCTACAAAATCGTCCCCTTCCTGCTGTGGCAGCACTGGCAGGAAAACGCGGACGACAAACCAGTGCCGGGCATCCGCCACATCATCACGGAAGAAGCGGCGCGCGGCCAATTCCGCGGCCACCTGGCGGCGCTGGCGCTGCTGGCGGGCGCCGCGCTGTGGCCGACACCGCTGGCGCGCGCGGCCGCCGTGGCGATGCTCGCCTCGACGCTGCACCTCGCCTGGATACTCTGGCGCGCGCTGCGCCTGCGAGCGACGCACTAATCCTACAAAATAGGGTTAGGTCTCGATATGCCGGGTTTGTTGCAGATTCGGCGCCGATCTAAGGCTTGTTGGCCGGCGCCGGCCTGGCCACGCTGATCAAGCGCCAGGCGCCGGGCTACGCGCATATCCGTTCCTGGCGGCGCTACGGCTTGTCGGACGGATCGTCGGCGCTCCAGCCCGACAGGACTTTAACGTCCAGGTGGAAGTACGCCATCGCCGCCAGCCAACCCTTGTCGGTGGCGAGCGTGTCGATGGCCTCGTTGAGCGCCTTCAGCATGGCCGGATTGCCCTTGCCCACCAGAATGTGCCGGGCGAAGCACTGCAGCGGCTTGGCGGCGACGTACAGTTGCTTGGCCAGGGTTTTGTCGGCGCCGAACTGGCTGAAGATGGAATAGGGCACGACGGTGAGGTCGACCCGGCCCAGCGCCACCTTGCGCAGGCCGCTCAACTCGTCCTGGCTGTCCTCGCGCGCCAGCTTGCCCAGACGTACCATGTCGTCGATGTGGACGTAGCGATAACCGCGCACGCCGCCAAAACGCAGCCCCCATAAGGTCGACAGGCCGACGTATTCGACGGGTTCGTCGACCCTTGAAATGACCAGGTTGCAATCGACGAACAGCGGTTTCGACCACAGGAAACGGGTTTTCGCGGCGTCGCCGACGAAGCGCGGGTTGACGAACAACACCACGCCGCCGAACTGGTCGCCTTTGTTGAGTTCGATCGCGTCGAGCCGGATGCGCGGAATGTGGCTCAGGCTAAGCTGCTGGCCCGGTCCGATTTTGTCGTTCAGCCGGTCGACCAGCGACTGCGCCAAGCCCTGCTGCGCATCGACCAGGTAGGGGCCGACCATGTAAGTGTTGTACGCCGTGGTGGCGGACGCGCGGGCGTGGGCGGCGGCGCAGCAGCAGGCGGCCAGCAGGGCGAGCGTCAGCAGCGAAAAGCGGTTCGGCGCCATATGCGATCCGTCAATCGGGGTGAGCTAAAGTGCGGATCATGGGTAGGCGCCTTCCGTCGTTGAGTGTCCTGCAATCAGTATATCAGGGTGTCCGGCCGGCCGGCGTCGCTTTGGCCGCAAGCGTCGCGCCCCTACCCGTACCGGCGCAGCCGCTCGATGTCGAGGATGGTGACGTTGCGCCCGCTGACGGCAATCATGGCGTGCCCGCTCAAGTCGGACAAGATGCGCGAATGAACAGCCGCCGGCTTGCGGCGGCGTGTCGGGTTGCGCGCCCGCGCGACGAGGACCGTAGGTCGGCTTAGCGCGCAGCGCGTAAGCCGACGGCGTCGCCGCGGCCTAGATGGTTTTCGAGTAGCGCTGCGGCGCCGGGCCGGCGCCGCCGGCGCGGCCCAGGTAGTTGTCGAACACCATGCAGATGTTACGGATCAACAGGCGCCCTTTCAAGCTCACGCGCAGCCCGTCCGCGTCCATGTCCAGCAGGCCGTCGGCCGCCAGCGGCGCCAGCGCCCGCAGTTCGGCGGCGAAGTAGTCGGCGAAACCGGCCGCGTCGGGCAGGCCGGCCTCGGCGTAAGACAGCGCGAAGTCGCACATCAGGCGGCCGATGATGTCGCGCCGCAGCAGGTCGTCCGGGTCCAGGGTGATGCCGCGGGCGATCGGCAGGCGCTTCTGGTCGAGCGCCGCGTAGTAGCCGCCGAGGGTCTTGTCGTTCTGGCTGTAGCAGCCGCCCAGCGCGCTGATGCCGGACACGCCCAGCGCCACCATGCCGGCCTCGGCGTGGGTCGAATAGCCCTGGAAGTTGCGGTGCAACCTGCCCTCGCGCTGGGACACGGCCAGGTCGTCGTCGGGCTTGGCGAAATGGTCCATGCCGATGTAGACGTAGCCGGCGGCGCCGAGCATTTCGATGCACAGGCGCAGCATGTCGAGCTTGGCGTCGGGCGTGGGCAAGTCGGCCGCCACGATCAGGCGTTGCGACTTGAACAGGTGCGGCATGTGGGCGTAGTTGTAGACCGCGATGCGGTCGGGATTGGCGGCGATCACCTTGTGCAGCGTCGGCACCATCGTCGCCGGGCTTTGTTTCGGCAAGCCGTAAATCAGGTCGACGCTGATCGAGCGGAAGCCGGCTTGGCGCGCGGCGTCGATGATGCCTACCGTCTCGGCCTCCGGCTGGATGCGGTTGACCGCCCGCTGGACGTCGGCGTCGAAGTCCTGCACGCCCAGGCTGATGCGGTTGAAGCCCTGCGCGCGCAAGGTGCGGATGCGCGCCGGCGTGACCGTGCGCGGGTCGACCTCGACCGAATATTCGCCCTGCGCGTCGGGCGCGAAGTCGAACCAGCGGCGCAGGCAGGCCATCAGGTCGTCCATCTGCCCGTCGCTCAGATAGGTCGGCGTGCCGCCGCCGAAATGCAGTTGCTCGACGCGGTTCATGCCGGCCAGCAGCCCGCCCTGCATGGCGATTTCGCGCTTCAGGTAGTCGAGGTAGAGCACCGCCTTGTCGCGCTCCCGCGTGACGATCTTGTTGCAGGCGCAGTAATAGCACAGCGACTCGCAAAACGGGATGTGCACGTACAGCGACAACGGTGCCGCGCGGGCGCCGGCGCGCACCCGCGCCACCGCGTCGACGTAGTCGGCCTGCGCGAAATCGCCGCTGAAGCGGTCGGCGGTCGGGTACGAGGTGTAGCGCGGCCCCATCTGGTTGAGCTTGCGGATCAACGCCGCGTCGAATTCGACCGACGGGAGCAGCGCGACGACGGTGCGGGGAGGGTTCATGATAGGACTCCGGTTGCAAGAGTTAGCAAGGCATGGCGGCGTTTTTGCGCGCGTAGCACCACCAAGTGATGGCAATGCAACTGACGTAGAAGCCGACGAAGCACCACAGCGCGGCGTCCGGGCTGCCGGTCAGGGCGATCGAGGTGCCGTAGCTTTTCGGGATGAAGAAGGCGCCGTAGGCCGCCACCGCCGAGGTAAAACCGAGCACGGCCGCCCCTTCGCGGTTGGCGTCGACGATGGCCCGCTCCTCGGCCGGGCGGCCCTTGCCGGCGGCGGCGCGCTGGCGCTCGGTCAGGAAGATCACCGGTATCATGCGGAAGGTCGAGGCGTTGCCGATGCCGGTGCCGGCGAACAGCAGCATGAACATGCAGAAGAAGCCGGTGAAGTTGCCGGCCACGTCGCCGTGCGGCGCGAAGCGCAAGACGCCGACGACCGCGGCGATCATCAGGAAGAACGACCACAGCGTGACGCGGGCGCCGCCCAGTTTGTCGGCGATGACGCCGCCGGCGACGCGCGAGAGGGCGCCGACCAGCGGGCCGAGGAAGGCGTACTCCAGCGGATTGACGTCGGGGAACTGGATCTTGATCAGCAGCGGGAAGCCGGCCGAATAGCCGATGAAGGAACCGAAGGTGCCGGTGTAGAGCCAGCACATCAGCCAGTTGTGCCTGCGCTTGAAGATCACGGCCTGGTCGGCGAAGGAGGCCTTGGCCGAGGCGATGTCGTTCATGCCGAACCACGCCACGACGGTGCTCAGGACGATGAACGGGACCCAGACGAAGCCGGCGTTTTGCAACCAGAACGCCTTGCTGGCGCCGGCCTTGGCCCAGGTCTGCGATTCGCCGCCGAGGCCGCCGAAGACGCCGACGGTGATCACCAGCGGCACCACGAACTGCACCACCGACACGCCCAGGTTGCCCAGGCCGGCGTTCATGCCCAGCGCGAAACCCTTGCGCGCCTTCGGATAGAAGAAGCTGATGTTGGCCATCGACGAGGCGAAGTTGCCGCCGCCGAAGCCGCACAGCAGGGCCAGCACCAGCATCGTCGGGTAGCCGGTGTTGATGTCCTGCACCGCGAAGCCGATGCCGATGGCCGGGATCAACAGCGATCCGGTGGACAGCGCCGTCCACTTGCGCCCGCCGAAAATGGGCACCATGAAGGAATAGAAAATGCGCAGCGTCGCGCCGGACAGGCCGGGCAAGGCGGTCAGCCAGAACAGCTGGTTGGTGCTGTACTTGAAGCCGACGTTGGGCAGGTTGACCACCACCACGCTCCACACCATCCATACCGCGAAGGCCAGCAGCAGCGCCGGGATCGAAATCCACAGGTTGCGGTCGGCGGTCGACTTGCCGCTCCGCTTCCAGAAACTCGGGGTTTCCGGCTCCCAGGTATTGATCATATATCTACTCATCACACTCTCCTCGATTTCTACACAATTAGATAGCCGGGGCCATGGCGGGGACCGCCACCGGGACCCGTTTGAACGAAAAATACATCCACACCAGCGAGACGCAGACGCTGCCGTACAGCAGCATGAAGGCGCTGGAACGCACCCCCGTCAGGTCGACCAGCGCGCCGAACAGGATCGGCAGCACGAAGCCGCCCAGGCCGCCGGCCAGGCCGACCACGCCGCTGACGGCGCCGATGTTGTCGGAAAAGTCGTCGCCGATGAATTTGAAGACCGAGGCCTTGCCGATCGCCATGGCGATGCCGACGACGAACAGCAGCGCGGTAAACATCCACGGCGACAACGCCAGGTCCAGCGCCATCTGGCCCGTCACCGTCTTGACGACCATGCTGGTCTGCGGGTACGACAGCAGGAAGAAGCAGACCCAGCAGACCCACATCACGGCCCAGGTAACCTTGATGGCGCCGTATTTGTCGGCGATCCAGCCGCCCAGCGCGCGCAGCACGCCGCCCGGCAGCGAAAAGCAGGCCGCCAGCAGGGCCGCGTGGCGGATGTCGAAGCCGTATTCGGCGACGTAGTATTTGGTCATCCACAACGCCAGGCCGACGTAACCGCCGAACACCACCGAGTAGTACTGGCAGTAGCGCCACACGCGCGGATCCTTGAGCACCTTCATCTGCTCGGCGAAAGAAACGCCGGCCGGCGCCTGGTGCGCCTTGTCGGTGAAGGAAAACAGCCAAAACAGCACGGCCGTGGCCAGCATGGCGACCGCGTAGACCTTCGGCAGCATTTGCCAGCCGAAGGCGGCGATAATGCCGGGCGCGACGAACTTGGTCAGCGCCGAGCCGGAGTTGCCGGCGCCGAAGATACCCATCGCCAAGCCGCGGCGCTCCTTGCCGAACCAGCGCGCGACGTACGGCGTGCCGACCGAGAACGAGCCGCCGGCCAGGCCGACGAACATGCCCAGCACCAGGAAGTGCCAGTAGGCGCTGGCGTAGGAGATCAGGTAGATCGGCACGACGCTGGCGAGCATCAGCGCGAAGAAAACGACGCGCCCGCCGAACTTGTCGGTCCAGATGCCCAGCGGCACCCGCACCAGCGAGCCGGTCAGCACCGGCATCGCCGCCAGCAGGCCGAATTGGGTCTCGTTCAGGCCGAGGTTGTTCTTGATTGGAATGCCCAGCACCGCGAACATCATCCAGACCGCGAAACAGATCGTGAACGCGAACGTGCTGCTGACCAACACCGAGACCTGCTTTTTATTCCGTACCACCATACCCTCCTTAGACGCAGCAACCGATACGGCACAGCTTACGTCGCGGGCGGCAACGGCACTATTGGCCGTAGGGGTACTTCGGCGAAGGCAAGCTACCTAGCCGAGTCGGCCGAATGGAGTAGGTCGGATTACGCCGTGCGGGCTAGGCGAGGATTCGGATTTTCATAGGTCGGGTTAGCTGTTGCCAGCGCCACCGGCTGGAAGCACTGCTCGCCGCCGATCAGGTCGGCCAGCGAGACGCCGTCGAGCACGGCCAGATAGGCCGCCGTCGCCGCGCACAGCGCACTCTTGAGTTTGCACGCCGACGCGTACGCGCAGCCCGCCTGCCCCGCCTTGAAGCACTCGGCCATGAAAAAATCGGTTTCGGTGCCGCGCACCACCGCGCCGACGTTGATGCTGGCCGGCTCGGCGCCCAGTCGCAAGCCGCCGTTGCGCCCGCGTACGGTCTTCACCAGCCCGCTCTGGCCCAACTGGTGCACGACCTTCATCAGGTGGTTCTTGGAGATGTCGTGTAACTCGGCAATATCCTGGATCGTCACCAGCCGGCCCCGGTGCAATCCCAGATAGATCAGCGTACGCAAGGCGTAGTCGGTATAGGCGGTGAGTCTCATCGCTGGCAAAGCTCCTTGTGTCATGCCCTTCAGGCCGGGACTGGAAACGGTCGCGACAAATAGAGTATGCATAATATTTGTTTAAAGGACTACACGGCAATACTCCCGAATGCCTATGGTCAAAGTCGTATTAAGGTAGATAAGATACATCTTTAACGGTGCAGGCAACCCTGCAACGCTCCGCTTTTTCAACCTCCGATAAGGAACCCCCATCATGCACGCCACACGCAAACTATGGACCTGGCTCGCAGTCATCTGCGTGCTGTCCTTTGCCGTCCTCGGCTGGGTAGGCACAGAGATCTATTTGACGGCGCCGCCTATCCACAAGCAAGTCGTCAGCACCGACGGCTCCGTGCTGTTCGACGAAGGTTCGGTCCAGCGCGGGCAGCAAGCCTGGCTGACCGCCGGCGGGCAGCAACTCGGCTCGGTCTGGGGCCACGGCAGCTACCTCGCGCCGGACTGGTCGGCCGACTGGCTGCACCGCGAAGCTGTGGCGCTGCGCGCCATCTGGGCGCAACAGGACTTCGGCAAGCCGTTCGAGCAGTTGAGCGTCGGCCAGCAGGCCGAACTGGGCGCCCGCCTGAAAGGCGAAATGCGCCGCAACACCCATGACGCCGTCACCGGCGTAGTCACGCTGTCGCCGCAGCGCGCCGCCGCCGTGCGCGAAGTCACGGCCCACTACACTGCCCTGTTCGGCAACGACCCGAACCTCGACAAGCTGCGCGAACAGTACGCGATGAACCCGGGCACCCTGCCCGACCCGGCCGATTTGAAGGCGCTGCCGTCGTTCTTCTTCTGGTCGGCCTGGTCGGCCGCCACCGACCGTCCCGGCGAAACCGACCTGAGCTACACCAGCAACTGGCCGCACGAACCGCTGGTGGCCAACACGCCGACCGCCGGCGCCGGCATGTGGTCGATCGCCAGCGTCATCTTCATGATCGCCGCCATCGCCGGCATGATCCTGTTCCACTCGGCCAGCAAGGAAGAAGGCGACCCGATGCCGCCGAAGGCCGATCCGCTGTTCGACCTGAAACCGACGCCGTCGATGCGCGCCACCAAGAAATACTTCTTCGTCGTCATCGGCCTGATCCTGGCCCAGGTCGGCATGGGCGTCATCACTGCCCACTACGCCGTCGAGGGCCAGAGTTTCTTCGGCTTCCCGCTGGGCCAGATCCTGCCGTTCACCGTCAGCCGCACCATCCACACCCAGTTCGCGGTACTATGGATCGCCACCGCCTGGCTGGCCACCGGCTTGTACATCGCCCCGGCGATCTCCGGCCACGAGCCGAAATTCCAGAAACTCGGCGTCGACGTGCTGTTCTACGCGCTGCTGTTCATCGTTGTCGGCTCGACCGCCTTCGGCTGGCTCGGCACGCTGCAACACCAGGGCAACGACTTTAGCTTTTGGATCGGCAACCAGGGCCTGGAATTCACCAGCATGGGCCGGGTCTGGCAAATCCTGTTGTTCGTCGGCCTGCTGTTCTGGGTCCTGCTGCTGGGCCGCGGCTTGATGCCGGCGCTGAAAAAACCGTCGGAAAGCCGCGGCCTGATCGCCATGGTGTTCCTGGCGGCGATGTGCATCGGCGGTTTCTACGCCACCTCGCTGACCTGGGGTCCGCATACCCACTATTCGATGGTCGAATACTGGCGCTGGTGGTTGGTTCACCTGTGGGTCGAGGGTTTCTTTGAAGTGTTCGCCACCGCCGTCATCGCGCTGCTGTTCACCCGTCTGGGCCTGATCCGCGCGGCCACCGCGAATAGCGCCATCGTGCTCGAAACCATCGTGTTCCTGTTCGGCGGCATCCTCGGCACCCTGCACCACCTGTACTTCACCGGCACGCCGACCTTCGTCATCGCCATCGGCGCCATGTTCTCGGCCCTGGAAGTGGTGCCGCTGGCCATGATCGGCGTGGAAGCGCTGCGCAACTACCAGCGCTCGAAAGCGGCGCCATGGGTGCAGGCGTACAAATGGCCGATCCTGTGCTTCATCGCGGTCGGCTTCTGGAACGTGATCGGCGCCGGCCTGCTGGGCTTCACCATCAACACGCCGATCGCGCTGTACTACATGCAAGGCTTGAACATGACGGCGGCGCACGGCCACGCCGCGCTGTTCGGCGTGTACGGCATGCTCGGCATCGGCCTGCTGCTGTTCTGTCTGCGCGGCCTGAGCGAGCGCGCCGCCTGGTCCGACAAGTTGTTGGCGCCGATGTTCTGGATGCTCAACATCGGCCTGGCCATGATGGTGTTCATCTCGCTGGTTCCGGCCGGCATCTACCAGGCTTGGGCCAGCATCACCAAGGGCATGTGGTACGCCCGCTCGCCGGAGCTGGTCCACTCGCCGTTTATGGAAACGCTGGTGTGGATGCGGGTGCCGGGCGACGTCGTCTTCGCCATCGGCTGCGGCTTCCTGGCGCTGTTCGCGCTGCGCCTGCTGACCAAGGGCCGCAAGCAGCCGCAACTGGTGCCGATCGCCGGCGCCAAGCAGGCGTAAGCAAGTAAGAGCAAAGCAATAGCAGCAACGCCGCGGGCGGCTCGCCCGCGGCGTCAACCAAGACAAGGAGTTCCACCATGGCACACGATTGTTACAACCCGGTCCGCCCCGACGCGGTCTATCCGTTCGACGCCCGCGGCGTCGCCAAGCGCTTCCGCCACGCCGCCATCTTCGGCGCCCTCGACGCGCTGCGCCAGGGCGAAGTGATGCGCTTTTGCAACGACCACGATCCCCTGCCGCTGCTCGACCAGATCGGCCAATACTTCGGCGACCGCGTCAAGATGGCCTACGTCTCGCGCGCACCCGGCGAAATTGTCATCGACTTCCTGATCGCGGCATAAACCGTGCAGCGGCGCCGCTTGGCGGCAGCCTTTCTCGCGCCGGCTGGCGGCAAGTCTCGTCGGGCAGCCTTGCCCCGCCCAGTGAAGCGGTAAAACTTGCTAAAAATCAATTCGCAAAATCGCCAGTCGGCGACTCTATGGAGGTGGGCGCGGAGCTGGCAGGCCTTGCACCCGCACATGTTGGTAAAACTGTAGGGCAAATTTGTTGCAGATATGTTACTTTCGTATCTAGCACTGTTAACTGATAAATATCGAAACCATAACGGGGAACTCCAGATGGCTCTCAGGGACGACGTCAAAACAGATGTAGTTTTAGTATTCGATATCATTTGCTCGCTCAGCCTGGCGCACATGGCCGGGGACGAGGTCGAGGTTATCCGGATCAAGGAAACCGCCGGCGTGTTGGCGCCTATGACAAAGGCGCTCAACGTGCCCTTCTCCCGCATTGCGCGGATGTATGGCAAGGAAAACAGCAGGACCATTTCATCGATTGAAACCGGCCGGCTGAAAACGGTCGGCGGCGCGATCAACCTCACCATGGCCGCCGCGGAGGGCAGAACGTTCGACGGCGTGTAGCCCGCCACCGGGTGCCATACCGGCAAAGAGTTTCGCAGGTCGGCTCAGCCCGCCATCCTTTACACGGCGTCGGTAAGCCGACCGGCGCCAGCGGCGGCTTGGTTTGCAATCGTTTGTAGCCCTGGCTTCACGGCGCTGTGGCGTCAGCAATTCCACCCAGCCGCAGCCGCTTGAGCAAGCTCGCGACTGCGCCGGCAAAACGACGCAGCTCGAAATTTTGAGGGTCGTCGTGGCCGTCGGGAATGCCCTCATCGAGCGCCGCGTGAAACGCCGGAATCATAAACACGCCGCTACGCGCGCTTGCCGCCGCATACAGCAAAGCGAGTTTTTCATACTGGGCGGCGGTGAACCCGGGTTTCGGCGCAATGGCGTCGTTGTTACGGTTGACGGACGCATCGCGGCGTCGCGGCTGCAGCAACTCAACATGCAAAAACATGCCCTTTGCCGGCTCGCCCACGACGTCGTTTTCCAGTTTCGTGCCGCGCCAGGGTATGCCGAAATCGTGGCCTTGCAAGGTCTTGCCAAGGCGATCCACGAATACATGCGCGACCGACTCCGGCCCGGCGTACCGGTCCAAGGCGTTGAGCTCCGCCGTTTTATCACCCGGGAATTTTTTGGCATCGGCATACAATGGCCAGCTCGTGTCATGGATAACGAAATAACGCGCGACGGGCGCGCTGGCGGCGCCATCCCGGCCGCGCGAAAGCGCGGCGTCGAGCGACCCACCTATCTCGTTCTCGTTCATTTTTGCCGCGACGAGGTAGCGGCCCAAGTCTGCCCGCAGCGTATTGACCGGCTTTCCGATAATGGCATCCAAAGGCGCCGGCAAAGTAGCCGCGCCCGGCTGCACCTTTCCCCATTTGGCCACATGCCGCAACAAGCACGAGGCTTGTTCGCGTGGAGCGCCGGAGAACTGAAGATCGGCTTGATCAAAACGGCAACGTCCAAGTTCGCTCGCCTCCGACAATGGCGCAACAAGCACTAACAGCGGCAACCAGAACGACGTTCTCATTTATATCTCTTCAATATCCTTCGCATTTGAATCGCGCACCTGCCCTGGGGCGCCGCGGCGAACAGCTCAATGTGCCTCGGCACGCTCCTTCCACAGCTTATCATTGATTTCTTGGCTTCACCCTCGACATAGCCTCGCTCGACAAGCTGGTACTCAAACCCGTTGAGAAAAGGCCGAAGCGAGCGTCGAAGGACAATTGAAGAAATTTGCGGCTTTCTCCAATAGCCGCGGATAGGCCCTCGCAAATAACCATCGTCCTCACTGTCTGGCGCCCACCATCATTGCTGTTGAGCAACATCAACCTACACTCAGCGCAGCGGGACGATAATGGTAAGCAACATTCCTGCCACACCATAGCCGGGCGGCAGTCTCTCACAGGCTAAAAACAAGGAAGCGCCAAGATGAAATCCCGTCAACTCGCGGTATTGATGATCGCCGGCATCGCCATGGCAACCCAGCTGGGCAGCATGGCGCCGCCGAAGCGGCCCTGGCCCGGCGCGACGATGGTGGCGTTCTCCGGGGAGCCAAGCGGCGCCTCAAACAACACCTACCCCCGCCAATAACAGGCTTTTGGACATGCGTGCTGGCCGCGGGTACTGTCCGCTGCTCCGCAAAATCGGGGCGCCCGGCAAATCCGGTGAAAAATAAGACGGCGTTGAGCCACCGCGCCCGCGACACCTCTCCCTGAGGCAGAGGCGGTTCGGGAATCCGAAGGGGTTTGCTGGCCATTGGCCATTGGTATACGCGCAGCGATTGCCCCCTGCCCGTCCACAGCGACGGCAACGCCGCGACGCACCGGAAAAATTATCACTTTATAGCTCAACACGCACCACAAAAGTGCGCCTGAGCGCTTCCGTCGGCTCCTCCCCGGCGACCGGCACAAAGCTGCCGGCCAATTCGTAGTCGCCCGCCGGTATGCCCTTCGGCAGTTCGACGTCGACCGACACCCGGTCGGGCCGCAGCGAAAACAGCGGCGCCAGGCCCGGCACGGCCGGCGTCATCTGCAAGAACGCCGCCTCGCGCAGCAAGCGGTTCGCCTTCACGGTGGCCGTCAGCGCGGCGGTCCTGGCCAGCGGGCGCACCACCTGCGCGGCCGGCATCAGCTCCAGCGCCGCCTGCGCCGGATCGGCCCTCGGCGCCGTCCACGTCGCCCGGTCCGACTGCGCGAACGCCTGGCGCAGCGCGACCGAGTCCGCGCTCATGTCGACGCGAAAGAAGACCGGCTCCGGCGCCGTGCGCGGCACCTGCCCGGCCGGCCCGTGCGCCGCCGCCAGCCCTTGCGCCACGGCCGTGCGCGCCCACGCGGCCGCGTCCAGCCGCACCAGCATCTCCGCCAACGCCAGCCTGGCCGTGAAAATCTGCGTGGCGATACTCGACGGCGCGCCCGGCTGGCCGCGCAACTCCAGCAGCAGCGCCAGCTTGCGCTGCGCGATGTCGACATCGAGCTGCGCGTCCCGCCGCAGCTTGTCGGCGGCGGCCAGCGCGGCGCGCTCGCGCTCGGCGGCGGCCTTCTCGGCGGCGGCGTCCGCCTTGGCCCGCGCGGCGGCGGCGTCGGCCCCGGCGGCGCGCGCGCTCGCCGCCGTCTGCACCAGTTGCTTGCCGATGCCGCTGCCGTCACCGTTGAACGACACGGTGTCGAGAAAGCCCTTCTCGTTGCGCTCCACCGCCAGCGTATAGTTGCCCAGCATCGACTTGGCCGAAATTACATATTCGTTGTCAGGGTCGGGCAGATACACCTTCTCGACAGAGAGCGTGCCGTCCAGGTTCGGCGTGACCAAAATGAAAGGCTGCGGCAGGAAGTAGCGGATGCCGGCGCTATCCGGCGTGGCCCTCTGGCTACCGATCACCGACACGCAGCCCGGCAGGCAGAGCGCGGCGAAGGCGGCGGCGAGCGGCGAGCGAAGGAGCGATCGCATCATCCACCCTACTCCGGCAAATAACGGATCACGGCGGGGCGGCCGTCGAGGTCGAGCGCCTGGCCTCCGGTCAGCGCCCAATTGCCGTTCCTTTTGACGATACGAAACAAATACGGCGCCGGGATCTGATTGCCGGGGCCGGCCGCCACGCCGCCGGCCAGCGCCGCCTTCTCCAGCGCCGACAGCACGCCGACGGGAATGGCCGCCTCGTTGACGACCGCCTTCGCCTCGACCAGCCGACCGTTGTCGAAACGGAAAGTGCTGTCGTTGGAAGCCGCGTAGTTGTACGGCCGGATCGAGCGCTTCTTGCTCGTGTCCGGCAGGTAGAGCAGCTCGGACTTCAAGCCGCCTTTGGTGTCGGTATAGACCAGCAGGAATGGCGAGGTGTCGTAGTAGCGGAAGCCGGTGACCCTGGCGTCGGCCGCCGCGTCGGGGATGGAGAGCACTTCCACCCCCGCGCAGCCGGTGAGCGCCAGCAGGCCAAGGCAGAGGGGTATCGCGCGAATGCGCATGGCGATCTCCGGGACGGATTTGAAACGTGTTTCGACCACTTGGGCATGCCATTCTCCCCTAATGAAAAAATGGCTCAGTATGGTAGTTACAATTCTAACGACGCCCATGGCCACGGGGACGCAACGCACCGCAGCGTATCCTTAATCGAAACGTGCATATGGTGGGTATGGCCGTTTGTACCCTTATACGGGAGCCACCCCTTCGCGGCAGCGGCCTTGTTGTAGATTTTCTTGTTCCAGATTACATAGGTGACCCTGTAATCCAGCAGGGCCAATTGCGCGAAGAAATGGCAATCCACGCCGTGCTCTGGATCATGGGTGAGATCAAATGCATTGCCCGAATTGTGGTCGCTCTTTCTCTTCTGGTGTGCATCGTCCCCTATGATCCCATCGTACGAGCGATCCCTTCCAGGGCAAACCGCCGTCACGTCGGCGAGTGCTTTCTTGCATGCGACTGAAGCCTGTACCATATACGTTCCCTTCTCGGTATCAGTGACGAGGTTCGGTAGAATACTTCAAACAAACGACGTTTTCGTGGTCAGCCAACGTTCTGGCCCGCTGGTTAGCGTCTGCAAGAAGGGCGTCGATCTTTCCAACTACGCATGCAGCATTCTTGCTTACCTTCGCTACGGCCAACAGCGGTGCGCTTTTGGGTTGGTCGAGGTCGTCTTGATTCAAGACGTTGACACGGACAATCAGCGCCATCGGAAAAAAGGTCCCGTTCTCCCTGATGCCGCGCCATTCGGCACGCTCTCCAAGGCTGGAGAATCCATGCGTGACCACATCCCAGTATTCAAGAGGAAAGATTTTCTTGTTCGGAGCAACGACATCGACTGAGCTACGCTCGTCGTCCTCCAACACGTGAAGATTGAATCCGCCGACGCCATGGCAAACCGATGTTGAAGCCTCGATCAACATTTCATCCACCGTTTTCTTGCAAGCGCGTCCAGAAATTTCCGTATACACGCTCTCCATTTTCCTTTCGGCCACTGCACTGCTTGAAAAGGACAGCGCTACGGCAGCTATCAAACTGAGACGATGAAAACGCATGCTGAATTTCCTCGTGTAAGTCTTTCAGATAATACCCAGCCGCCCCCTGGAATTCTTGATCTGCCGCAGCGCTGCGCGCGATCAGTAGCATCAGGGAACGCCCCTCAGCAGTTGCTTGATTTTTAGCAAGGCAACACGCGGCGAGCTAACCACAATAGCGAAGGCAGCAATGAGATCTTCCGTTTACGAATACCACTGGGGGAAATATGGCAATCGACGTGTATCTTCAGATTGACGGCATCAAAGGCGAATCCACGGACGACCGGCACAAGGATTGGATCGAATGCACGTCAGCAGTTTGGAGCGTAGTGCAACCGAAATCGGCAACCGCCTCGACCGGTGGGGGCCACACCGCCGAGCGGTGCGAGCACGGCGACATTGTCGTTTTCAAACTGGCGGACCTAGCTTCGCCAATCCTACTGCAAACCTGCTCGTCAGGGAAGACGATTCCCACGGCGAAGTTCGAATTCATGCGCGCCGACGCCAAAGGCGAGCGGATTAAGTATTTCGAGATAGAGCTGGAAAACGTATTGATCGGCGCAGTCATACCGCGCATCAAAGGCGGAGAAATTCTGTCCGAGCATGTAAGCCTAAAGTACTCAAAGGTGAAGTGGAAATACACCCAGCAAAAAATTGCTGGCGGCGCTGGCGGCAGCACAAGCGGCGGCTGGGATTTGTCAAGCAACAAAATTTGCTAAACATCAAAGCAAGGATTTTCTGCCTGCGTACGCGAATACTTAACGCTGGGTTCCCTGTAAAATCAACAACTTAGAATTTTCGATGTATGGGCTAAGTGGAGGTAAAACTTGAGTGGAAGCCTGGGTCTGCTAATTTGCAATGCACAAAATAGTATATTCTTGAATAGCACCAGGCCGACCCGTTGCCAGACAGCCATGCTGCTAAATTGTAGTGTCCGGCGCCGGTCGTACCGGGCAACCTCCAAGCAGCCGCAACTGTGAACACCCGGCGCCGAGCCCGAGCCAGGCAGCCCCAATCCACCCAAGTTAAGAATTTTTCTTTAAAAGTAGAGCGAAATACAATAAAAAGCTTGACATGCCAGTGAGGTAGGGCGCGGCCAGTGAGA